>JAFPTE010000150.1 GCA_017400415.1 Oscillospiraceae bacterium | reverse complement strand
GGAGAGGAGGTTATCTTGCCGGGGACGCCGCCAAGGCCCTCCTGAATGAGCTGCTTGAGGCTCCATCCGGCGCAGTAGCCGGTGAGCATGGAGAGGTCATGGAGGTGGATGGCTGCGGAGCGGTGAGCCTGGGCAACCTCATCATCATAGACCTCGCTGAGCCAGTAGTTGGCGGTGATGGCGCCGGAGTTGGAGAGGATAAGGCCGCCCACGGAGTAGGTGACGGTGGAGTTCTCCTTCACGCGCCAGTCATTTATCTTCAGGTAATTGTCCACCAGGTCCTTATAGTTAAGGAGGGTGCTGTTTACGTTGCGGACCTTCTCTCTCTGCTTGCGGTACAGGATATATGCCTTGGCCACGTCGGAGTAGCCGCACTCGGACAGGACCTTTTCCACAGAGTCCTGAATATCCTCAACGGTGATTTTGCCGTCCTTGATCTTCGCCTCAAAGTCAGAGGCTACACGAAGGGAAATAAGGCTTATAACAGAGGGGTGATATTCCTTCCGCTGAGCCTGGAATGCCTTCTCAATGGCGGCGCTGATTTTATCTATGTTGAAGTCAACGACCTTGCCGTCACGCTTTATTACCTGGTACATTTTTTAAACCCCCAAATGTGAAAAAATCGAACAGCGTTATAATAACACTGTCCGATGCACTTTGTCAATACATATATTGATATTTTTTGGAATTTGAACACAACATTTAGTGGTTCAGTCCACACCTCTCAGGCTGGCCTCCCCTACATATTGGGCTGCGGCGGCCCTGTACCGGAGCATATCGTCCTTCCCGGGGGCAGAGAGCCCCTGAAAGGGAACGGAGTCCCGGTCCGTGAAGCTCTGGAGAAAATAGCGCTTGGCGCCGGATATGAGCTTTCCAATCTCCCGGAAGTCCTCTTCACTGTGAAGCTCCCGGACAACGGTGGTCCGGAACTCATAATCCGGGGCCAGGTCCATAATAATTGCAATGCTCTTTTTTATAGTATCCAGGTCCGCATGGCTGACCCCGCAGGTTTGGGCATACTTCTCCGGGCTGTTTTTTATATCCATGGCCACGTAGTCCACAAGCCCCTCCCGGAGCATGCTCTCCAGAAGCTCGGGATGGCAGCCGTTGGTGTCAAGCTTTATAAGGTAGCCCATACTGCGGATTTTTCTGATAAGCTCCGGCAGATCCCGGTGAAGGCAGGGCTCCCCGCCCGTGAAGGCCACGCCGTCCAGAAGCCCGGTGCGCTTTTCAAGGAAGCCCAGAAGCTCCTCCTGGTCCATGACCGGCCTTGCGGTACCGTCCACCAGCTCAAAATTGTGGCAGAAGGGGCAGCGCCAGTCACACCCGCCCAGGAATACAGTGCAAGCGATATGTCCCGGAAAGTCCAGCAGGGTCATTTTCTGAAGTCCGAATATTTTCATATTTATGACCATTCCTTTTCAAAGACTAAAGGCACAGAACAACCATGAGATGGAATGGTCATAAAGTGCCATGTTTTTCGGTTGCCGCTTTGCGGCGAGAAAAACGGCTTTAATTCCAATGGAGGTTGAAGCCCCTTCAACCTTTCTCCTTATACGGCCGCAAGGATGTGGAGGTTTCTGATTTCCGGGTCCGTTATGCCGTCGTTGACGGAATAGGCGTGCTTTTCCAGATCACCGCAGGCGGCCTTCGTTATGCCCTGATTCGCAAGCTCGTCTATGATATCGGCACAGACGGACTCCATAACGTCCCCCTTCTCCCCTGCGGCGTCGCCGTCACAGCCGGTGGTTATGAGGTACTCAAAGAGCTCGGCCTCAAGGCTCAGCCTCGGCAGAGCCCGCAGGGCCCGGAAGGCCCATTTGTAGTAAGGCATATAAGTGTTATTCAGGAGGAAAAGGGCAGCCATGGCGTTCCTCACGAACTCCATGACAGCCAGCTGAGCTGCCCCGGTCTCCCCGTGGGACAGGCAGCGGGCATAGTTATACTGCCCGGCCTGGGCGGCCAGCAGCAGATGCCCTGCCAGCTTTTTGAGTCTTATATCCTCCGGATAGGCGGAAAGGGAGCTGCGGATTCGGGTAAGCAGTCCGTAGTTATCGAAGAACACCTGACCGTTGGTGGCCTCCAGAAGTGACAAGCCCGGCAGGGTCAGCCACTGGGACAGGGTCAGAACGCCGTCCGGTGCGCCGACCTTATCCCGGAAAAAGTCATCTATGCGCATAACGCCGCGGCGGCTGCCGCCCACGGGAGCGATGCCTGCCCTTCTGAAGCCCATGAACTCTTTGGGGAGCCTGGCGTAGGCCCTTTCAAGCAGAAAGGCGCTGCGCCGGTCAACGACGCTTTCATCCGGCAGCATTATGCAGAAGCCCGGCTCAAAATCGTGGTCCCGGCTCACCTGGTCGTCATAGCCCAGGCACTCGGAGCCCGGGCCGAAGAGCCCCACCGCCATAAAGGGCATGAGCTCAGGGAATTCCTCCAGGGCCTTTCTTCCGAAGGCCTCATAATATGCCCTCGAGAGCTCAAGCCCGGTCATAGATCTCCTCCGCCCTCTTTTTCAGCTCCGCTGCGGCGGCAAAATAGCCGTAATACTCAAAGCCCGGGGCGCACTTCTCGCACACGAAGGCGTAATAGCCATCCTTATTCCCCGGGAAGCTCTCCAGGGTATCCCAGGCCCTGTCCAGCAGGGAGAGGATCTCCCCCTCGCCCTTTTCCATACCGTCACGGGCCAGAACAAGATCCGCCCTGTTAAGGCATGTTACGGCCTTCTCCAGCTCTCCGCCGGGTACCTTGCCCATTATCTCCATGGCCCGGTCAAAAAGCTCGTTTGCCCGGGAAAAATCCTTGAGGGCACAGAGAGTCAGGGCCATGTTGTTGTACAGCCCGCCCAGAAGCTCCGGCCTTGCGGCGGCGCTGCTTTCATAGATGGGAAGGGCCTTTTCAAAGAGCTCCAGGGCCTTTTTGTTCTCCCCGAAGGAGGAAAGAGCCGTTGCGCTGTTGACAAAGGTGGTGCCGGCGCTGATGGAACCGCCGTAGTCCAGCTCCTCAATAAGCTTCAGTGCGGCGGCAATCTGCTCAGTGGCCTCCTCCCTCTGCCCTGTCTTGCGATAGTGGCCCACAAGCTCGTTGCGGACCATGAGCTCTCCCCGCTTATCCCGACCGAGCTGTGCCTCCGTAAGCCAGTATTTCAGGTGCCTTTCCACTCCGGCGTAGTCCCGCCGGGACATATACTCGTCCACCTTTTCCATTATGCGCTGCTGGGGAACAGGCTTTACGGACTGCTCCTGTCCCATGGGGTCCATGCACAGAAGGCATCTGGGCTCCATATAATCCTCCGGACCGATGGGGCTTGACACTCTGAGCCCTCCTTTGTTCAGTATTATAACAAAGACCCCGCCACACAGTCTTATGCATGGTGGGGTCGCTTTTGGTGCGCTTTAATAGAGCTTTGCTCCGGCGGGGATGTGGGGATCCACCATAAGGAGGTGGAGCTTCTCCTCCTCGCCCTCTTTGTGCACGGCGGAAAGCAGCATGCCGCAGGATTCAATGCCCATCATGGGTCTGGGGGGCAGATTTACGATGGCGATGCAGGTCTTGCCGACGAGCTCCTCCGGCTCATAATATGCGTGAATGCCGCTGAGAATTGTTCTGGGGGTGCCGGAGCCGTCATCCAGGGTGAACTTGAGAAGCTTCTTCGACTTCTTCACGGCCTCGCAGGCGAGAACCTTCACGGCACGGAAATCGCTCTTTGAGAAGGTCTCAAAGTCCACCTGGTCCTGGAACAGAGGCTCGATGACCACGTTGGAGAAGTCGATGGGCTCCGCCTCATCCGGCTGCTGCGCTGCCGCTTTTCCCTCAATGGGAAGGCTTGCCTCGTTCTTTTCTTCCTTCTTTGCACTTCCCTCGGGCTTCATTGTGGGGATTAGAAAACCTGGCTTGATTTCTCTCAAAT
>JAFPTE010000149.1 GCA_017400415.1 Oscillospiraceae bacterium | reverse complement strand
TTTGCTGCAATTGTCGGCACATCAGCCGATATCCACGGCGCTGCCCACGCCCTCGGCCACCACTATCATGAAGTGGGTGTTGCCGGCCAGGCGGGAGTTCTGGATGCGCTCGATAACGTCCCGGCGGAAGTCCAGCTCATGCTCCGGCACCAGAACGCCTGTGGCGCCGACAGCTATACCCACGTACAGGGCCAGGAAGCCTGCGTTGCGGCCCATGACCTCCACCACGGAGCAGCGCTCATGGCTCTGCATGGTGTCACGGAGGCGGTCGATGCAGTCGATGGCGGTGTTGCAGGCCGTATCGAAGCCGATGGTGTAGTTGGAGCAGCCCACGTCGTTGTCGATGGTGGCGGGGATGCCCACCACGGGGATGCCCAGGCGGCTCAGATCCAGGGCGCCCCGGAAGGTGCCGTCGCCGCCGATGGCCACAATGCCCTCGATGCCCAGCATCTTGCAGGTGGCGATGGCCTTCTGCTGGCCCTCAATTGTCATGAACTCCGGGCTTCTTGCAGTATAGAGGATGGTGCCGCCGCTGGAGAGGATGTGGTTTACGCTGGAGGAATCCATAAGCTTGAAGTCGCTGGTGATGAGTCCCTGCCAGCCCCTTCTGATGCCTACGCACTCAATGCCGTAGGAAAGAGCGGTGCGGACCACCGCACGGACGGCGGCGTTCATACCCGGTGCGTCTCCTCCGCTGGTGAGTACGCCGATTCTGCGGACCTTTTTTTCCATTTTTGTGCCTCCCTTTATCTGAATGTTTTCATTTCGCTGTCATAGACCTCCAGCCGCCGGACATGCACAAAGTCCGGGGCCAGGTGCGGGGCGCAGGCCTCGATGGCTGAGAGCATCAGCGCCGGGGAAAGGCCCGGATTCTGGGCCGCCAGCACTGCCGTGCAGACTATCTCCCTCTCCCCCCGGGGGTCAAATTCCGCTGATTTTATAAGGGGCGCTATGTCCTCCTGCCTGGTCTTGCCCTTGGAGGTTTTCTCAACAATTATCTCGCTGCGGCTGTATAGCTCCCGGAGCTCCTCCGGGGCGCCCTCCGGCACTCCGCCGTCATATTCCAGCACCATCTGCACCCGGAGAAAGGCCAGGTGCTTGAACTTCCGCTCCTCCTCATAGGCTGCCAGGACCGTTATGCCCTCCGGTGCGAAGCGGGTGAGCCTTTCCGGCAGCTCCTCCAGCCCGGCGCCCCCCACAAGCTCAAAGTCCATAAGCTCGCAGTCGCTCTCCGTGCCCACGGGCAGGGGCAGGGCGAAGGCCATATAGGGGTGGGGGTTGAAGCCCTCCGTGTGCTTTATGCGCACGCCGGCCCGGATGAAAATCCGCTGCATGGTGCGCATTAGGTCCAGGTGGGAGATGTATTTTGCTCTCCCCTCTTTTTTGAAAAGTATCCTACTCATCGCAGAACCCCGCCTCCAGTAAGCAGCTGGCACCGCAGCCCGTGCACATCTTGCGGCAGTCCGGCGTTATGCGCTCATTATACGCCTCTTTCCGCTCCGAGGCAAGATAATCTTTCTCCACGCCCAGGTCTATCATGTCCCAGGGGAAGACCTCATCCTCTCCCCTTTTGCGGAAGGCGTAGAAGTCCGCCGAGAGGCCGAACTTCTCCAGGGCCTTTTCCCAGCGCTCCAGGGAGAAATACTCGCTCCAGGCCTCCAGCCTGCCCCCCTGGCGCCAGACCTCCTCGATGACCGGGCCCAGGCGCCGGTCTCCCCGGCTCAGCACGGCCTCCACAAGGCTGATGTCCGTATTGTGGTAGTTATAGGTGACGGAGCGGGATTTGTTCTCCTTCAGCCTGTCCTTCAGAAGGTAAACCCTCCGCTCGTACTCGGCGCTGGAAATCTGGGGCTCCCACTGGAAGGGCGTGTGGGGCTTGGGCACGAAGAGGGCGGTGCTGACGGTTATGCGCACTCCCCGGGCACGGTTATTGGTGTTCCTGTACCAGCACTCCTGGACCCGGTGGGCCAGGTCCGCAATGGCCAGAACGTCCTCATCGGTCTCCGTGGGCAGGCCCAGCATGAAATAGAGCTTTATGGTGCTCCAGCCCCCGGAGAAGGCCACGGAGCAGGTGCGCATCAGGTCCTCCTCCGTAACGTTTTTGTTTATAACGTCACGAAGCCGCTGGCTGCCGGCCTCCGGAGCAAAGGTCAGGCCCGTTTTCCGGACCTTCTGCACCCGGTCCATAAGGGACATGGAGAAATTGTCCGCCCGGAGGCTGGGGAGCGACAGGCTTATCATTCTGGGCTCGCAGAAGTCCAGAAGCCCGTCGCACAGCTCACCGAGGCCCTTATAGTCGCTGGAGGACAGGCTGGAGAGAGTTATCTCCTCATAGCCGGAGTCCGTCAGGGCCTCCTTGGCAAGCTCCAGGCACTTTTGGGGGCTTCTGCGCCGCACGGGCCGGTAGGCGTAGCCCGCCTGGCAGAACCGGCAGCCCCGGATGCAGCCCCGGAAGAGCTCCAGCACCACCCGGTCGTGGATAATCTCCGTAGAGGGAATGATGGTTTTCGTGGGGAAATAGGCCCCGTCCAGGTTCTGGATTATGCGCTTCGTGACTTTTTTCGGGGCCCCGTCCCGGGGGCTTATGGCAGCCACGGTGCCGTCGGGATTATAGGCAATATCATAGAGACCCGGAACGTAAACGCCGGGAATCCGGGCGGCCTTACGGAGAAATTCCCCCTTGCTCCAGCCCTCATCCCGGGCCCTGCGGAGCAGCAGGCACACCTCCGGGTCCAGCTCCTCCCCCTCGCCTATGAGGAAGAGGTCGACAAAGTCCGCCAGGGGCTCGGCGTTTATGCAGGAGGTGCCGCCGGCCACCACCAGCGGGGTCAGGTCCGGCCTTTCCGAGGAGCGGACCGGCAGCCCCGCCAAGTCCAGCATGTTCAAAACCTCCGTGTAGGCCATCTCGTAGCCCAGGGAGAAGGCGATCACGTCAAACTCCCCTACCGGGTCCCCGGACTCCAGGGCGTACAGGGGGATATTTGCCCTGCGCATCTCGTCCTCCATGTCGCCCCAGGGGGCAAAGACCCGCTCGCACCAGACCCCCTCCATCTCATTGAGGCAGCCGTAAAGTATGCGCATGCCCAGGTTGGACATGCCGATTTCGTAGGTATCGGGAAAGCAGAAGGCAAAGCGCAGGTCCACCCTGCTCTTATCCTTGATTGTTTCGTTGTACTCGCCGCCGGTGTAGCGGGAGGGCTTCTGTACCCTGGGAAGTATCCGTTCCAGTCTGGGATCCATAGTTGCTCCGATTTCTCGGCCTCAGCCTTTTTTATTTATTCTACAACAAATCCCGCCCGTTTGCAAGCATTCTGTTATTTCCCCGACCCAAAGAGGCAGCAGCACCGGCAGAAGCAGCGGGTGCATGAGGGCAGCCGCCGTAACAAGGCCCAGGACCCCCAGGCTCACCGACCGGGCCCACAGCTCCCCCCGGTCCGGCCCCAGCATAAGGCACAAGAGGGCCCGGAGGGCCTGTCCCCCGTCCAGCTCACGGACCGGCAGCAGGTTGAAGGCGCTGAGGGCCAGGGAAATCCCCGCAAAAAGCGCCGCCCCGCCGGGCCCTGCGCACAGTGCGCCCAGCACCCCGGCGGCGGGCCCCGCCAGTGCTATGAGCATATCCGCCAGGTAGCCTCCCCCCAGGTAGTCAATGGAGAAGCCCCCCAGGCCCAGGCGGAGCCTTGCAGGCGTGCAGCCGGCGGCCAGTATGGCCATAAGGTGCCCCAGCTCGTGGACCGCCGCCGCGCAGGCCAGCGCCCCCAGCTCCCCGGGCTCCAGAAGCAGGATGAGGGCCGCCGCCGTAAGGAAAAACCCCGGTGCGGTCTCAACTGTCATAAAGGCTCTCCCGGGGGGTGAAGGCCAGGCGCAGGGCCCGGCCTATGACCTCCATGGGCGTGTCCTCCCCGCTCAGTATGTTTCCCATGGTCTCCACGGCCTCCCGATAGCCGACGCTTTCGGAGATGACCTCCGCCACCTGCTGCCGGAGGGTCTCCGCCTCCGGAACCTGCAAAAAACGCACCGCCGCAGCGGCCAGCACCAGCATAATCCCCGCCGCCAGCCGGAGCCGCTCCCGGCGCATATGCCTGTCCTCACGTTTTTTCACAGCCTCGCCCCCCGGTTTTTTTAATAATCTATTCCGCCGGATGCGGGAATAAAACGGGAAAGGGCGCAAAAAATATCAGCGCCGACAAATAAAGCAATGGAGGTCATTCCCTTATGAAACGAAACGCAATCCGGCTGCTGGCATGGGCCCTTGCCCTGGCCGCAGTCCTGCCCCTGCCGGCGGCGGCATCGGGCTATCTTTCCACCAGCGTTATAAAGCTGAACTCCCCTCCCGTGGCGGAGGACCTGAGCTTCGAGACCTACGCCGGCGTGCCCCGCACTGGGGACCTGACGGCCCTGGACCCGGAGGGGGACCCGGTCACCTTCAGCATCACCAAGGAGCCCCGGAAGGGCACCGTCACCGTGGAGGGCGGCACCTTCACCTACACCCCCAGGGACGGCAAGACCGGCAGGGACACCTTCAAGTACGCAGCCGCCGATGAGGTGGGCAACGTATCGAAGGAGGCCACGGTAACCATCACAATCAAAAAGCGCCAGACCCAGGTCTCCTACTCCGACCTGGAGGGCCGCAGCTGCGCCTACGCCGCCGCATACCTGGCGGAGGCGGGCGTGTTCACCGGGGAGCAGGTAGGCGGCAGCTGGCTCTTCCGGCCGGACGAGACCGTGACGAGGGGCGAGTTCCTCTCCATGTGCATGGTCATAACCGGCAGCAAGGCCGCCGGCGGCATCACCCGCACGGGCTTTGCCGACGACAGCGACATCCCCGCCTGGCAGAAGCCCTGGGTGGCCGCCGCAGTCATGGGCAAGGTCATCTCCGGCGCCCGGACCGACAGCGGCACCCTGGTCTTCTCCCCCAACCGGCCCATTAACCGGGCGGAGGCGGCGGTCATGCTCAATAACGCCATCGGCGTAACGGACGTGACGGGCACGGAGGAGGAGGCCTGGCCGGTCTGGGCAAGCCAGGCGGCGGCAAACCTGTCCTCCGTCCGTGTTATGAACACGGGCCTTGGCTATGAGGGCCAGATAACGAGAGCAGAGGCGGCGGAGATGCTCATGAAGGCCGCCGAGCTCATAGCCGCCCGGAGCGCAAAGCGATCCCTTCTGAGCTGGGCAAAATAAGCAAAAGAAAAGCGCCTGTCAGCTGACAGGCGCTGTTTCTCTTTTTGGTTATAGCCCAAAAGCAATCAACCGAGGCCGAATTTCTTGTTGAACTTATCGACACGGCCGCTGGTATCGACCAGCTTCTGCTTTCCGGTATAAAAGGGGTGACACTTAGAGCAGATCTCGACCTTGATATCCTTCTTGGTGCTGCCCGTCTCTATAACCTCTCCGCAGGCGCATTTGATAGTCGTCTGCTGATAGTTGGGGTGAATCCCTTCCTTCATTCAGCTCACCTCTTTCTCGTTTCTTAATTGTGCGGAGTGTATTTTAACATAGCCCTCCGCAAATTGCAAGAACTTTTTTTGTTTTTCCTTAAAAAGTTCAGCCGCCGTACTCATCGGAGGCGGTGAACTTGTTGTGCTCCTCATAGGTCTTGAAGAAGCGGTGGGTCTTATCCTTGTGGAGAGCGTAATAATAGTAGCTGGTCTTCTCCGGATTCAGGGCCGCCTGGATGGAGGCAAGGCCCGGATTCGTGATGGGTCCCGCCGGCAAGCCCTTATACAGATAGGTGTTGTAGGGGCTGTCCAGGGTCTTGGAGGGCTCTGTCCCCAGCACAAGGGCGCCGTAATTGGTGGAGGCGTTTATCTGCAAAAGACCGTTGGTGCCCTGGGCGGGCCGCTCCAGGCGGTTATAGATGACGGAGGCGATGGTGGCCCGCTCGGAGTCGGCTCCCGCCTCCTCCTCGATGAGGGAGGCGATGATGATAATATCCCGCTGGCTGTAGCCCAGGTTCAGGGCCTTCTCCTCCATCTCGGCGGTCCACTTCTTCTGGAAGTTGTTGAGAAGCTTCGTAATGACTCTGGTGGGGTTGTCGCTGATATAGAAGGTGTAGGTATCCGGGAAGAGGTAGCCCTCCAGCCGGAGCCTGTCGCCCAGGGTGGCCTTATCCAGGAAGCTGTACTCGAAGTCGTGATTTGTCAGAGCCTCCCAGAGCTCCTCCTCCTCGCAGACGCCGTTGGACACCAGGTCCCGGACCACCTGGAAGATATTGTGGCCCTCCGGTATGGTCACGTCCACGGTGACCCGCTCGCCTACGGAGGGATTCATGCCGTAGACCAGGGCACGGTAGTCAAAGTCCGTGTTCAGCACATAGGTGCCGGCCTGGACCTTCTCCTTGGCGTTGGAGAAGGCGCAGTAGAGCTTGAAAAGCCACCTGTACTTAATAAGGCCGTTTTCCAGGAGCATATCGGAGATATAGTCCACATCGGCTATGTTGACGGTCTTCTCCGTCTTGTTGCCTTCCTTATCCGTAACCGTGCGCTGTTCGGTTTTGAATATCTCCTTCGGCACCGTGACGGTGATCTTCTCGTCCCCGTCGCCGATGCCCAGAACGTCCATGGCCCAAATCCAGCCCAGGGCCGCCAGCAGTACGGAAAGGGCTATGACAAAGACTGCGTAGAGCACCCCGCTGACTATGCCGGTGCGCTTTACGGTGCCCCGGCGGATGAGAGGCTCGTCCACGTCCTGGTAGCGGTCGTTGTAGTCCACATCCACCTCAAACTCACGGCCCTCCTTCCGCTTGTTCAGGAAGGCGGTGACGGGGTTTTCCTTATAGGGCTTGGGCTGCTTTTTGGGGGCGGGACGCCTGTCACGCTTTGCAAAGACCGCCCGGATGGGGTCAAAGTGCTCATCCTCATCGGGCTCCGGCGCCTCCGGCACAGGCCGCTTCGGATTATTGAAGGTGTCCTGCCGCCGGGGCTTCTCCGGCTCCTGCTCCCGGGGCTTTCCCACAGCCTTGCCCTGGGAGTCCACCACCTCCACCAGCACGCCCAGGCCGGAAAGATCCAGCTCCGGCTGTGGCTCCGGCTGTGGCTCGGGTTTGGGTTCCGGCTGGGGCTCAGTTTTGGGTTCCGGCTGGGGCTCGGGCTGCGGCTCGGGCTGAGGCTCGGGCTGGGGTTTGGGCTCGGGCTGGGGCTCCGGCTCGTCCGGAAGGAGCTCGCTTATAAGCTCCTCCGCCGTGGGCTGGGACTCCGGCTGGGGCTCAGGCTCAGGCTGGGGCTCGGGCTCAGGCTGGGGCTCGGGCTGGGGCGCACTGACGCCCAGCTCCGCCCTAATAAGATCCTCAAAGGAACTGCCGCTCTCCTCTGCCTGCCGGGCGCTCTCCCGGCTCTGGCGCAGAAGCTCCTCAAGAAAATCGTCGTTCCTGTCGGTCATGGTCTTACCTCCGGATAAATCTGTGACAAGGCGGTACAAGGGGGAATAGAATACCTCGGACGGCAAAAGCCGCCCCCTGCAGCCCCGCAGGCTGCAGAAAACATATTATTTGCCGCAGATTGCGGCGGAATGGAGAAAGCAATGTTCGGTTCCTGCAATAACTCCTACCTGTGGATAATCATCATTCTCATTATCCTCTTCTACGGCGGCGGCAGCTGGGGCTGCGGCTGCAACAACAACTGCGGCTGCGGCAACAACTGCGGCTGCGGCAATAACTGCGGCGGCTGCGGCTGCTGCGACTGAAAGAAAGCATAATTACACATCATCGGGGCCGCTGCGGCGGCTCCCTTTTTTTATCTGCGGCGGGTGCAGGTCTCCGTAATGAGAACGTCCATCAATGCATCGTGCCCGCAGAGGGGAATATCCCTGCGCAGGAGCCTTTCCCGGCCCTGGGCAATGCGGACCCCAGGGGTTTTCGGCAGGTAGCGGTCAAAGTAGCCCCCGCCCCGGCCCAGGCGGGCAAAATCCGGGGAGAAGGCGGCGCCGGGGACAAGGATTATGTCAAGCTCCCCCGGCTGGAAGGTCCTTCCCTCGGGCTCCGGGATATTAAAGGGGCCCGGGCGCAGGGTGCCGGTGTACTCCCCGGCCTCCATCTCTCCCCGGCCGGTTATACGGGGCAGCAGGACGGTTTTTCCCTCACGAAGGGCCCTCTCGATGAGGGGCGCCGTGTCCGGCTCAGACCCTACGCCCACGTAGAGAAGCAGGGTCTTCGCCCCGGCATACTCCGGCAGGGCGAAAAGCCGCTCAAGGGCGGCCCTGTCGGCCCGGCGCAGATACTCTTCCCCGGCCTGTGCCTCCGCTTCGGCGGCAAGGCGGCGGATGAGGGACTTAGAACTCATTGTAATGGATATCGCTCCGGACCTTTTCGGCGGTTTTCCCGTCTGTCAGGTATTCCAGAAGGGCAAGGCCGAAGTCCAGAGCCGTTCCGGCGGAGCGGGAGGTCATGACGTTGCCGTCCAGGGCAAAGGCGTGGCCCTCCAGCATCCGGCCGCTCATCTGGCCCTCCATGCCCGGGTAGCACACGGCATTTTTCCCCTCCAGAACTCCGGCCTTCGTCAGCACCAGAGGCCCGGCGCAGATGGCGGCCACCAGGCGCCCTTCCCCATAGGCCTCTGCCATGGCGTCCAGGGCGGGCTGACAGGCCAGGAGGTTTTTTACCCCACGGAGGCCGCCGGGGGCGATAACGGCGTCATACTGCCGGGTATCCGTATCCCGGAGGAAGCGCTCCGCCGTCACGGGAACGCCGTGGCTGCCGTCCACGGTCAGACTCTCGCCGCAGGAGCACAGGGTCACCTGTACCCCGCCCCGGCGGAGGATATCGCAGGGGGCCACGGCCTCGATCTCCTCGAAGCCCGGCGCCAGAAGAATAAGCGCTTTTTTCATGCCTTTTTACCTCTCAGTCTCTCAAAAATCACCGCAAAAAGAAATGCGGGAAGCCTCAGCTGCCTTTTGAAGCGCCGGGGCTCCTTTATAAGCCGGTAGAGCCACTCCAGATTCAGCTTCTGCCAGCTCTCCGGCGCCCGGGCCACGGCTCCGGCGTAAACGTCCAGGGAGCCTCCCAGGCCCACGGCCAGCCGGGCGTTCAGAACGGAGGAATACTTTTTTATCCACTTCTCCTGCTTGGAGGCACCCAGGCACACCAGCAGGAGCTGAGGCCCGGCGGCGTTTATCTTCTCCACAACGGGGCCGTCATCGGTAAAGTACCCGTCCCCGGTGCCCACTATACGCAGGCCGGGGTATTTTTCCTCCATGACCCTGGCGGCCTTCTCGGCGATGCCGGGCTTTGCCCCCAGGAAATAGGCGGTGCCCCCCTCCAGGCTAAGGCGGTGCAGAAGCTCCTCCGTCAGGTCGGCGCCCCCCACCTTCTCCTTCACGGGGGTGCCCAGTATCCTTGCGCCCAGGACTATGCCGATGCCGTCCGGGGTCACCACGTCGGCGCCGTTTATTATCTCCCGGAGCTCCGCATCCTTCCGGCACTCCCAGACTATCTCCGGGTTGGGCGTTACCATATAGTGAAAGCCGGGGCTGTGCATGAGCTCCATGCACCTTTCCGCCGCCTCTTCCATATTCACGTTATCGAATTCTACCCCTAAAACTGGGACTCTCATACTCTCACCCCGAAATGTTTATACGGAGTTATTTTAACAGAACTGCCGCCCATAATCAAGCCCCAAGGGCAGAAAAATGGCACAGCCCCGGGGGACTGTGCCATAACGCTTTATTTTTCCGCCTCCGCCAGTGCCCGGCACCAGCTCTCCATGGCGTCCGTGCCGGAGACCTGGCCGGAAAAGCGGGTGGCCCGGTATATGGTCTCGACATCGCCGGTTATGATCCGGACAAGGTTACCCGGTGCCCGGAAGAAGTCCAGGCGCACGTCGTAGTCCGGCAGCCTGAATACCACGTACTCCCCGTCCGGCGCCGGATCCGAAGTGGGAATGTAGTACCCTCTGCTGATGAGCTGGGCGGTCAGTGACCCATCGGCCCCGCCTACGGTGTGGGTGTCCAGCTCCAGGGTGGTGAGGGTTGCGGTCTTCTTCGAGTTTACGGCGGCGTCGGCCACGCACATGGCCACCAGGGAGTTTGTGGGATATACATTCCCGCTGCCGTTATCCAGGGCAAATTCGCTCATGACGGTCCTTGCCCAGGCGTTCAGCTTATCCCACTGTGCAGTATCGGCAGGCCCGATCCCGCCCTTCCGCTCCAGGCGCACGTCCGTGGGTCCCTCCATCAGATAGGTGCCGCTCTCCGTGGAGATGAAGCTCCGCTCCCCGTGGGGGTCCTCGTTCAGCTCACGGAGCTTTTCCGCCGTCATGGGTACGATGGAGAAGAGCCAGCCTGCGCCCTCATAGGTTCCCTCCACCAGGGACCGGGTCTCATAGACCTGGAAAAGGTCACCCTCCTCCGGGGTCCTGACCGTCACAAGGTCCTTGAGCTGGGCCGGCACCGTCAGCTTCACGCCCCGGTTTTCCCATACGCCCCAGCCAGACTTTGAAACCACATCACTAATTGACAGGGTACCGTCCTCCCTGTCGGTGTTCAAATCCTTATAGTCCACAATGCCACGGAAGCGGCCGGGCAGAGCCTGGGCTACTTTTTCCGCCGTTCTCTCGCCGGAGGTTAACTCTGTAAGAATAAGCCTGTAATTTGCAAGGGACTGGTCGAGGACTTCTTCCAGCTCCCCGGCAGCCTCCAGCCAGCTGCTTTTTCCCTGGGGAAGCTGCAGGAAAAGGACATAGCAGCTGCCGGTGTTCATCCTTGCCCGGAAAAGATTCTGGGCAAGGCCCTCCTCAAGCTGCGGGTTGGAAGTATCCGTCAGGCATACGATGCATTGCAATGTTCCAAAGGTTTCCACATGCGCATCATACAATATGCCCTGCACTGGGCCTTTTGAGGTTTCATATGTCACCCTTTCAAGCGGAAAGAGCATCTGTGGCTCATTCCCCTTCTCCGCAGAAAACACGCCCTTGTCTATGAGGGATTTTGAGAGGGTGAAGGGCTGACCCTTCATCCGGCGGCTCAGGGCCTCCCAGGAGGCGTCCACGGCGTCAGCCCGGAGGATGGTTTTGCTCTCCGGGGTGATGTACGGATTATCGCAGGCAAAAAGCTCGAAGGGGTTTTTCCAGTTGAAGTCCGCCCCGTCCTCATAGCCCAGAGCCCGCAGAAGGAAGGTCAGATACATGGCCGGGGTGGCGCTGCCCGTGCCGAACAGGGCTTTGGAGATGCCCCTGGTGTAGCCCTTCTCATAGGCGAAGCCCACGTACTTGTCCGCCCACTGGGGCACATCCGTGAAGGGGTGGGACCAGCTGCCCTCCAGAGCCTCCTGCTCACAGCCCAGAAGGCGGATGAGCATGACCACGGCCTCGGTCCTCTTCAGGGGCTTGTCAAGGTTGAAGCTGCCCTCGTCGTCCCCCTTGAAGAGCCCCAGCTCATAAAGGCGCCAGGCCTCCTGCTCCTCCCTGAAGAATTCCCGCTCCTCCGCCGCCCGGACCGGAAGTGCCAGAGTTGACAGCAGGAGCAAACAAAGAACAAGAGAAATCAAACGGTTTTTCATGACCTGCATCTCCTTCTTTATTATTTCTTGTATGGATAGAATATCATAAACCTCCTGTCTCTTCAATAGCGACAGGTGTTTTTTTTTTTTTTTTCGTAGCAATGCACAATTCCGAGGCCTCCGTTTTGTGCACTGTGACGGCATTAAAATGCCCGGAGGAAGCCTCCGGGCACTGGATTATTTAAGGATCGCCTTGTTGTAGCTCTTTTTGCCCCGGCGCAGGAGGATTCCGGCACGGAGGGCCTCCTCAGTGAAGGTGTGGTCCGGGTCGGTTATCTTCTCGTCGTTGGCGGTGACGCCGCCCTGCTGCACGTTGCGGCGGGCATCGCCCCGGCTGGTGCACAGGCCGGTCTTCACCAGGAGGGTCAGGATGTCGGCCCTGCCGTCGGTCAGGTCGGCGGAGGTGATTTCCGTGGTGGGGGTGTTGGCCGCTGCGCCGCCGCCGAAGAGGGCTCTGGCCCCCTCCTGGGCCTTTCTGGCCTCCTCCTCGCCGTGGACCAGCTTTGTGAGCTCGAAGGCCAGGATCTCCTTGGCGGTATTCAGGCGGCTGCCCTCCCAGGAGCTCATGGCCTCGATCTCCTCGATAGGCAGGAAGGTCAGCATCCGCAGGCACTTCATAACGTCGGCGTCGCCCACGTTGCGCCAGTACTGATAGAAATCGAAGGGCGAGGTCTTGTTGGGATCCAGCCAGACGGCGTTGCCGGCGGTCTTGCCCATCTTGTGGCCGTTGGAGTCCGTCAGCAGGGTGATGGTCATGGCGTGGGCGTCCTTGCCCAGCTTCTTGCGGATGAGCTCCGTGCCGCCCAGCATGTTGGACCACTGGTCGTCCCCGCCGAACTGCATGTTGCA
>JAFPTE010000148.1 GCA_017400415.1 Oscillospiraceae bacterium | reverse complement strand
GTAGACGAGAGCAAGCAAAACTCGGGGCACCTTCCTTGCGGAGGGTGCCCCGAGGCAGGCGGTTGTGGCTGTCGACGTTGTCGACAGCCTTCAAATGAGACCCGCTGCGCTGGGCTCTCATTTGAGTTGCTCGCGCTTCATCGCCTCGGCTGCGCCTCGTTGGTCGGCGCGAGGGCGACGCTCCGCGACCGCCTGAAGGTGTTTTTGCCGGAGCAAAGCTCCGGCAAAAACGATTGAATCACAGTTTGTCTGCAGTTTGAACAGCCTGCCGAAGGCAGGCTGTATTTTAATTGTTTACGGCTCGATTATCCCCCAGCCCATGATTTTGGCGAAGGTCCGGTACACGTCCGTAAATTCGCCGTAGCACATGACGATATGGTGGGCGACGCCGGTCTCGGTCACCCGGCCGATAAGGTCCCGGACGGGGTAGTCAAACCGGACCTTGGCGTAGGTGCCCGCCAGCTGCTTTTCCATGGGCTCCGCCGTGCCCTTCGTGATGAACACCCGGGTTTTGCCTCTGGCGGTGTCAATGCGGATGAAGCTCACGGGGCCGGACTTCATGACGAAGCCCGCCGTTACCCCTCTGCCTCCGGCAAAGTAGGTGTCCAGGGTGCAGTCGCAGCAGCCGTCCCAGAGGTTCACGGGGGCCACGCCGCAGTGCCACATAAGGGCGTAGTTTTCATCGAAGTTCACCTGGCTCAGATCCGCCAGGAAGGGGGTCTCGCAGCCGGCGGCGGCGCAGGCCAGCATGGTCTCGGCGCCCTCCGCATCTCCCTCGCAGGAGAGGATGCGGCCGTCGGCCTGGAGAAGGCTCATCATGGCGCAGGGGGCTATGCCGTAGCTGTTGGCGTACTCCGGCCAGCACCGGATAGCCAGGGCGTCCAGCCTGTTTTTGTCCAGGAAGGTTTGGGTACTCTCGCAGAGCCGGGCCACCTTCCGCACCTGCTCGTCCGTGACGCCGCCGCAGGAAAAGCGGCTCCGGACCTCCTGCTCCCGCCTATGGGCGGCCTCCTCGGACACGGGGGCGGAGAACATATCCGCCAGCTCGTAGTGGTCCAGCAGGACCCCGGTCTTCCGGAAGTTTTCCAGCTCGTCTATGTCCAGGTTGAAGAAGCCGTCCGCCCGGTAGCCTGCCACGCCGATGTGGGCGTGCTCGATGGCGGCCTTCATGCGTACTGCGTCCACCCAGGTCCGGTCGATGGTGTCGGACACCGTGCAGACGAAGCTGTCGTTGCCGGATTTATAGAGGTTGGAGGCGTTCAGATTCATGCCGCAGACGGAGTTCAGACGTATCTTGCCCCCGTCGTAGGGCAGCTCGTTGAAGGCCCAGAGCAGGACGGGCTTTTTCAGTGCCCGGTCGATTATGAGGGCCAGGTGGCCCAGGTGGAAGGTGCCGGAGATTATGGCCACGGCGTCCACGTCGGCACCCTTAAGGCGCCTGGCGGCGGCCTCGGCGTCGGGCTTTTCGATGACGGGCTCCTCAAATATCTCCCAGTCCACCCCCGGGATGGTCTTCAGATCCTCCTGGGCTTTTTTGTAAATCTCCCGGGAGGCGGCCACGTCATAGGTGTAGCGGCCCAGGCAGAGCACGCCGATTTTTGCTGTGTATCCCATCTTATTCTTCCTCCCCGGCTACGATTTTGTAGGTGGCCCGGAAATCCTCTTTCCCGATGCCCGCCTCCATGCCCCGGCCGTATACCCGCCGGGCGTTTTCCATTCCGGGCATATTGAAGCCCTTTTCCCGGCTCATGCGGCTGCATATGCCCAGGTCCTTATTCATGTTCTCCAGGGAGAAGGCCGTGGACCAGTCACGGTTTTTTATCTTCTCCGCCTGGCCGTCCAGGTAGAAGTTCTGGCCGCCGCCGTAGGAGATGGCGGTCTTGTAGTCCTCCACGGAGATGCCGTACTTTCTTGCCAGGCACAGGGTCTCGTTGACGCCGTTCTGAATCTGGCTCACAAGGGTGTTGTGGCATATCTTCATCACAAGGCCCATGCCGTTTTCGCCCATGCGGATGATGTTCTCGCCCATGTAGGAGAGAATGGGGCGGATCTCCTCAAAAAGCTCCTCATCGCAGCCCACGTAGATGCCCAGCTTTCCGGCCTCTGCCGCCGGCCGGCTCTTCACCACCGGGGCGTCCGCAAACTGCGCGCCGGTACCCTTGACTATTTCGGCAAGCTCCACGGAGACGGAGGGGTCTATGGTGGACATGTCGATGTAGATTTTTCCGGGGCCCATGGCGGGCAGCACGCTTTCGCAGACCGCCCGGGAGTGCTCGCTCTTGGGCACCATGGTGATTATAACGTCGCTTTTCCGGGCCGTCTCCAGGGCGCTCTGGAGCCTGACGGAGCCGGGCACTGTCTTCTCCGGCACCACGTCGAAGGAGTACACGGTGTCCGGGTGCTTTTTAACTATGTTTGCGCACATGGCCTCGCCCATTATGCCCAGGCCGATAAATCCGATTGTCATGCCTTACTCCTTTGCGGTGTGGTCCCAGGCGTCGCAGAAGGTATCCAGACCCTGGCGGGTGTAGGGGTGCCTGAAGGCGGCCTCAAAGACGGAAACGCCGGCGGTGACGATGTCCGCCCCGCTGACGGCGCAGTCCACAATCTGCTTTGCGCTGCGGACGGCGGCGCAGATAATCTCGGTTTTGCCGTACCAGCCGTAGTTTTTGTAAATTTTCACGATGTCGTCAATGTACTGCCGGGTGCTCTCGCCGTTGTCCTCCTTCCAGCCGATGAAGGGGGAGACGAATTTGGAGCCGTTCTTGGCGGCGATGATGGCCTGGGAGGGGGAGAAGACCAGGGTCAGGTTGGTGCGGATGCCCTCCGCCTCCAGGTCCTTGGCGGCCTTTATGCCGGCGGGGGTGCAGGGGATTTTTATAACGAAGTTGGGGCTCATGGCGGCCACTCTGCGGGCGGCGGAGACCATCTCCTCCGCACTTCCCAGGTGGGGGTTTACCTCCACGGAGATGGGGAAGCGCTCATAGCCCTCCAGCCCCTTCTCCTTCACCCAGTCCGCCAGCTCCTTCACAACGGTCAGAAAGGGCTTGCCGCTTGCCATCACGTGGCGGGGGTTAGTGGTGACGCCGTCAATGCCGAAGGCCTCGTAGGCGTACTTGATTTCGTCGATCTTTGCGCTGTCCAGAAAGAATTTCATTGTCTCTGCTCCTTAAATTCTTCAAATAGTTTGCTGTATTCAGAATCCCGGCGGTAGAACACCGGGGGATAGCCGAAGGGTGCGCCCACCTTGTAGGTGCCGCAGGAATACTCCCTGCCGGTCCAGAGGTTTATCCACCTGTCCTTGGGGAGCCACACGGTCCGGCCCTTGGCCCCCTGGCGGAGGATGGGGGCCACCAGCAGGTCCCCGCCCAGCAGGTATTCCGTGCTCTCCGTGTAGGCCTCCGGCTCATCATAGCAGAAAAAGACCGGCCTTGCAACAGGTATTCCCTTCTCCGCATTGAGCTGCACCATGTCCTTCAGGTAGGGCTTCAGCCTTGCGTGGACCCGGCTCAGGCGGGCGTGGACCCGCAGGGTCTCCTCCGAGGCGTCAAACTGGGCGTTGTCGTCGGGCCGGTTGCCCTCGTGGCCCCGCATGAGCACCGTGAAGGCGCACATCTCCGCCCAGCGGATGAAGAGCTCCTCAGAGCGCTGCAGGGGCGGGAAGGTGGTGTAGCCGCCGATGTCCGAGTGGCAAAGGCCGAAGCCGCTCATGGCCAGGGAGAGCATGCCCGGGATGACGGAGGCCAGGCCGTAGTCGCAGGACCAGTCCACATGCTGGTCCCCGTTCCACATCATGGTGGAGTATCTGACGCTTTTCGTGTGGCCGGCCCTGGTGAAGAAGAATACCTCGCCCAGCTTCCCGGCCTCCTCAATGGCCTGCCGGTTGAGCTCAGCCCACCGGGCGGGCCAGGTGCAGTGCACCAGCTCCGGGTCCTCTCCGCTGTACAGAACGCAGTCCGTAGGCAGGTACTCGCCAAAGTCCGCCATCCAGCCGTCCAGGCCGAACTCAATCATGTTTTTCTTTATGATGTCCTTGAGCCAGCGGCAGGCGGCCGGATTTGTCAGGTCCACAATGGCCGCCGGGAAGGTGGTGATTTTTACAAGGTAGTCCTCGCCCTTTTTGTCCTTCACGCAGTAGCCGTGGTCGTGGGCGTATTTGTACTGGTCCTTTTCCAGGGCCAGGAAGGTGTTGGTGTAGCCCAGGAACCGGACGCCCCGGCTCTTAAGCTCCGGGAGCTTCTCCTTAAGGCCCGGGTAGAGCTCCTCATCCCACTGCCAGTTCCACATGAGCTGCTTGCCGAAGGAGGTGATGCGCCTGCCCTCCCAGTCCTGGCACCAGAGGGCGGCGGTCCTGGTGCCGTAATGGTCCGCCTCCTGGAGCTTTTCAAGGACCGTGTCCGTGCCCCCCTGGAGGCCCAGGATGGCCCCGTCGTAGACCCAGTCCGGCAGGGGCGGCTGGCGGCCCAGAAGGCCGCTCATGAGCTCCGAAAGCGCCCCGAAGGAGGGGGCAAAGCCGAAGTGCAGGTCCGCAATCTCCCGCAGCTCCAGCCGGTGGGCGTACTCATGGGTGAAGTCAAAGAGGCAGTAGCCCGTGGTGTCGGAGTGGACGAAGAAGTGCTTGGAGGATACGAAGGTGGGCTGGGAATAGTAGGTCTCGTACTCGTCGAAGGGGTCCATGCGGTCGGGGTCCGGGCCGATGGTGTGGTGCCGCACCAGCTTTTTAAGGATGGAGCCGATGTTTATGTGCTCCGCCACCCAGATTCGGACCTTCTGGCCCCGCAGGTCCAGGTGGGTGAAGACCTCGCCGCAGCCGTAGATGTGCTCATCCTGGGAGGCGGGCAGGTCTATCCAGAGGCGGTTGAAGTTCCGGGAGGGCTCAAAGTGCACCGTCAGCAGGTCCCCCTGAATGAGGGCTGCGGCCTTCACCCAGGTGAGCTTATCCTGGGAAAGAAAGATGAATTCGGCCCCGGTGTCCGTCCGGCGGATGTCCGTCAGGGTGACCTGTATCTTTTTCTTAAGATTTTCCCGGAAGCGGAAGCGGCCCCGGCTCATGGTGTAGGAGGCCTGACCGCTGCCTATCCAGAACCGGGTCTTGCCTATGCGGAGCCGCACGGAGCGGCCGTAGGTGCCGGAGAGGGTGGCGTGGTCCGGGAAGAAGGAGAATTTAAGCATTGGTCTCTCCCTTGAAAAGCCGGTTCTTCTCCTCCTGGAGCTCATCTATCTTCTTCTTGGAGAGGGGATACATGAAGCGGAGGATAAGATACACGGAGAGGAACAGCACGGCGGGTATCATAACGGAGAAGTTGTACATGGTGCTGAGGGCTTCGGCGCTGAGGCCCTCGGTCTTCAGCTCGCTGCCGTTGTAGCCTATCTGCAGCAGGGGCACATTGATGAGGATTGTTGCAACGGTGGTGCCCAGCTTCCGCATGAAGGAGTAGAAGGCATAGCTGGTGGCCTCGTCGCTGAGGCCGTAGTGGACCCTGTTGTAGTCGATGGCGTCCGTGGCCAGCACCCACACCAGCAGGAAGATGAAGGCGGTGCCGATGCCGCTCATAAGGCAGGCGGCCAGGTACAGCCACACGTTGGTTATGCCGAAGAGGGCCAGCACGAACAGCATGATATAGAAGGCTGCGGC
This sequence comes from Oscillospiraceae bacterium, assembly GCA_017400415.1. GTDB lineage: Bacteria > Bacillota > Clostridia > Oscillospirales > Oscillospiraceae > RUG626. The sequence continues at coordinate 2,814 of JAFPTE010000148.1, read as the reverse complement.
CAGGAGCATGCCGGCGGAGCAGACCTCCCGGCGGCCGTACCTGTTGCCCAGCTTTGTGGCGAAGAACATGATGACCGCCACGGGCAGATACTGGAACACGGTGGGCAGCATGGTAAGGCCGGGAGCGTTGAAGTAGTGGTGGAACAGGTAGGTGTTGTAGCCCTGGCCGAACATCTGGGCGGCCAGGAAGAGCATGCTGGCCAGGGAGACCGCCATGAAGGGGCGGCTCTTCAGCAGGGTCCTGACGACCTTCATGGCCTGGCCCTTCTCTCTGGGGGCGGGCTGGGTCCTAACCCTCTCCTTGGTCCAGGCATAGCTGACGAAGTAGGAGACGATGCTCAGAGCGGCGATAATGACAACGCCGGTGAAGACGATGGAGGCGTTCATCTCCTTGGTGCCGTCCGCCAGGGAGGTGTAGCAGATGGAGGCCAGCACCATGGCGGGCATGGCGCCGAAGGTGGAGCCCACGGACCGGAAGACGGACAGGGAGGAGCGCTCCTTGTCGTCAGAGGTGATGACCTGGGCCAGGGAGCCGTAGGGGATGTTGATGCAGGTGTAGAGCATGCCGAAAAGTATGTAGGTGAAGTAGATCCAGGCAACTCTGGCGCCGGTGCCGAAGCCCCGCACGTCCAGGAACATGAGCACGGCTGCCGCCGCCGTGGGCACGGCGAAGACCTTTATCCAGTGGCGGTAGCGCCCGTCCGGGTAGACCTTGGCGCCGTCGATTATCCTGCCCCAGATGGGGTCGTTGATGCCGTCCCAGATGCGGGCGATGATGGTCATTATCATGACGCTCAGAACGCTTATTTCCAGAACGTCCGTGTAGAACTTGTTCATAAGGCTCTGGGTCAGGCCGAAGACAAGGCAGCTGGCCAGGTCGCCCAAGGCGTAGCCTATCTTGTCCCGGGCTTTGATGCCGCTGGTCTGGGAGATGTAGGAGCTTTCCATGCGTTTTTCCTCCGTTTATGTGTTTTGCATAAAAAGAAAGGGGAATTGCAGCGGTTTTTATGCAGTTTAGTCCATTATACACCAAAATATAATTATTGCAATATGAAGCTATTGAAATAATCCGGAATTGGCATTAAAATACCCCGGGGTGATGAAATGGAGCTTGCGCTTATCGTGCTGCGGCAGACCCTGACCATGGGCGTATACATGCTCATCGGCTTCGGGCTTTATAAGGCCGGGCTTATAACAAAGGCCGGGTCCAAATCCATAGCAAATTTACTTGTGTATATCGTCATACCGGCCCTTATTCTGAACAGCTTCCTGGTGGAGTTTTCCCCGGAGCGGCTCCGGGACCTGGGCGTCAGCGCCCTGGCAGCCGCCGGCGCTCTGCTTATCTCCGGCGCTGCGGCCTGGGTCGTGTACCCGAAAAGCCCCATCGACAATTTCGGCGCCACCTTCTCAAACTGCGGCTTCATCGGCATACCTCTGGTCCGGGCTGCCCTGGGTGATGAGGCCGTGTTCCTGACCGTGGCCTTCATCGCCATCCACAATAACCTGCAGTTCACCTACGGCATGGCCCTGCTGAAGGGGGAAAAGGTGAAGCTGAAGGCGGCGGACTTCCTTAAAAATCCCATCCTCATCGCCACGGCGGCGGGGCTCGTTATCTTCTGCACGGGCCTGGGAACGAAGCTGCCCTCCGTCATATCCGGGGCCGTGGGAGGCATCTCGGCGGCGAACTCGCCCCTTGCCATGATGATTTTAGGGGTGTATCTGGCCCAGACGGAGGTGGGCAGGCTCTTTACCTCCCTGCGGCTATATAAGAACTCCGCCGTGCGGCTCCTTCTGGTGCCGGTGCTGACCTTCCTCTTCCTGTGGGCGGTGCCCTGTTCCTCCGTTCTGCGCTACGCCATCTTCATAACTGCCGCCGCCCCGGTGGGGGCCAGCGTGGCCATGTACTCGGAGATAACCGGCGGGGATTACCCCTACGCCTGCCAGACCGTGACCCTCAGCTCCGTTCTGAGCATCATAACCCTGCCGGCCCTGACTGCCCTGGCCGGGCTGATACCCACGTTCTGAATACAGCAGTGCCGCTGACCTTTGGTCAGCGGCACGTTTTTTTATTTTTCCCGTTCCAGCCGGAAGGCCACGGATTTTTTAAGGTATTCCAGGTATTCCGGGTCCCGGCACATGGCCTTGCCCGGTGCGTCGGAGAGCTTGGCCACGGGCCTGCCGTTCACGTACTGGAGCTTGATGACGATGTTCAGAGACGTCACCTCCGTGTCGTTGGAGACGAAGGTGCCGATGCCGAAGGAGACCTTGGCCTTGGTGCAGAAGTAGTCATAGAGCTTCTGGGCCCGGTCGAAGTCCAGGCTGTCGGAAAACAGCAGGAGCTTTGTTCTGGGATCCACCCCGAACTTTTTGTAGTGGGCGATTATCTTCTCCCCCCACTCATAGGGGTCCCCGCTGTCGTGGCGGACGCCGGTGTAGTTGTTCACGTTGGAGCGGTTGAAGTCCAGCAGGAACAGGTCCGTGGTGACCGTATCCGTCAGGGCGGTGCCGTTGTCGCCGTCGTACTCGGCGTACCAGTCCTTCATGGCGTAGTGGTTCGTGTAGGCCAGGGGGATGGAGTCGATGCCCTGGTACATCTGCACGAACTCATGGGCGTAGGTGCCGATGGGGGTCACGTTGTACTTCATGGCCAGGTACACGTTGGAGGTGCCGATGCAGTTTTTCGTCTCCGTGACGAAGCGGCGGACCACCACGTCCTCCCACTGGCGGTTCAGACGCCGGCGGCAGCCGAACTCGGCAAATCTGAAGGTATAGGTCCCGTCGTTCATGGCCCTTATCTTGGCGTCCAGCCGCTTT
>JAFPTE010000147.1 GCA_017400415.1 Oscillospiraceae bacterium | reverse complement strand
TCGAGTACATGAAGCCCGACGGCACCATTGAGAAGGCCTATAAGCTGAATGAGCTTTTCGCCGACGAGATAGGGGAGATGGGCTACTTCTACGCCAACCAGATAGACACCGACAAGGACGGCAACATCTACCTGTTCACCGGCCAGCGGGTCTTTATCCTGGACAAGGATATGAACAAGCTCTCCACCGTGGAGAGCGACCAGTACCTTAATCAGTCCGTCCGTCTGAAGGACGGTACCGTTGCCGCTGTGATCATGGAGGGCGGCATGGTAGACGGACCTATCCTTTACAGGGACGGCGCAGTGGCCGACAGGAAGGTCGTCACCCCCGGCAGGCCCATCACCCCCGGCGGCGGTGAGGACACCAAGACCACCAAGACCGTGCTGCCCATCGACCCCAAGACCGGCAAGCTGGGCGAGGCCCTGAACGTGCCCTACGAGACCGTGTACTCCCAGCTCTACACCGGCGGCGGGGACTATGACGTGTACGCCTATATGAACACCAGCGTCTTCGGCATCAAGCTGGGCAAGGGGGAGAACATGGGCACCTTTGAGGAGCTCTTCAACCTCCTGAACCTGGATATCGACGGCTCCAACCTCTACGTCATGGCCGTCCAATCTGACGGCGGCGTGGTGGGCATCACCAGCACCTACAGCGAGAGCGACGACGGCGGTGAGAGCTTCGAGACCTTCAAGGTGGAGAAGGTAAAGAGCTCCACCGTGCCCTACAAGACCGTCCTGACCCTGGCCACCATGGACACCTGGAGCATCAAGAACGCCATTCTGAAGTTCAACCGGAACAGCGACAAATACCGGATCCAGGTGGCCGATTACAGCCAGTACAACACGGAGGAGGACTACTCCGCCGGCAACACCAAGCTCACGGCGGAGCTTCTGGCCGGCAAGGTGCCGGACCTCATCTATACAATCGGCATGCCCATCGACCATCTGGGCGCCAAGGGCTACCTGGAAAACCTGTGGCCCTTCATCGAGAAGGATACGGAGCTGGGCGGCAGAAGCGGCCTGGTGCAGCCCGTTTTCAATGCGCTCCAGAGCCGGGACGGCAAGCTCTACCAGCTGGTGAGCTCCTTCTACGTTCAGACCATGGCAGGCCCCAGCTCCATGGTGGGCACCAAGATGGGCTGGACTGTCCAGGAGCTGCTGAACGCCTACCGGCAGCTGCCGGAGGGCGCCACCATTGCGGACATCGGCTTCACCAAGAGCCAGATGCTGGACGGCATCTGCTCTCTGATGCTGGACGGCTTCGTCAACTGGGACGCCGGCAAGACCGACTTTGACAACGCCGACTTCATCGGCCTTCTGGAGTTTGTGAATACCTTCCCGGCGGACTTCAACTGGGAGGAGTACTACGGCGAGGACTACGTCTATGAGTCCCAGGGCCAGCGCTTTGCCCGGGGCGGCCAGCTCATTACGGAGCTGACCGTAAGCAACATGCTCAGCTGGCGGACCACAGAGGTGAACCTGGGCGGCGACATGACCTTTGTGGGCTACCCGGTGGCCTCCGGCGTGGGCAGCGGCTTCGTCCTCCAGGGGGGCTACGCCATGAGCTCCACCTGCAAGAATAAGGACGCCGCCTGGAGCTTCCTGCGGACCTTCCTGACCAAGGAATATCAGCAGAGCCAGGGCTCCTGGACCATGCCCACCAACAAGGCCGTGTTCGACCAGCGCATTGAGGAGGCCAAGACCCCCCGCTACCGCCAGGACGAGAAGGGCGAATATCAGCTGGACGAGAACGGCCAGCGCATCGAGATCCCCCGGGGCTACGGCGACGGCTATACTGACAAGGACGGCAACTGGATTAACACGCCCTACTACCATCTGACCGACGAGCAGGCCCAGAAGATAATCGACCTGGTGAACGCCACCACCCACGTCATGACCTATGACGAGGACGTTCTGGGCATCATCGCCGATGAGTGCTCCGGCCTCTTCGCCGGCACCAGGACCGCAGCCCAGACCGCCAAAATGATCCAGTCCAGATTGAATCTCTATGTGGGCGAACAAAAATGATTTTCAAATGAGACCCCCGCTTCGCCGGGCTCTCATTTGAGTTTGCTCGCTCTCCATCGCAGCCGGCCAGGGACCGCCGGCTTTGGTCGGAGCGAGGACAGGCTCACGCCTGTCCGGAGGTGTTTTTGCGGCGGCAAAGCTGCCGCAAAAACGAAATCTATTACCATCCTGTTCCGTGCGGCACTGCCGCACGGAACAAAGTGCGTTTTTTAGTTTTTGAAAAGAGGTGAGGGGCATTTCAGTTTTTGAAAAGGCCCGTGAGCGGCGGCTGGAAAACCGGCGCTACAAGGAGCGGCTCAAGGAAGTAAAGCACAGGATGAAGGCCGGGGAGCGGTTTTCGTACCTGATGGGCCGGCTCCGTGATTTCCTTATGAGCATAGGCTTTCTGGGTCCCAGCTTCCTGGGCGTCATAGTCTTTTTCATTGCGCCCTTCGGCGTGGTGGTGTATTACTCCCTTATAAAGAGCTCCCTGGACGATGAGTTCGTGGGGCTTCTGAACTACCAAAAGCTCCTGGAAAACAACACGTTTCTGACAGCCTGCAAGAATACGGCCACCTTCTCCGCCGTGGCGGTGCCTCTGGCGGTGATACTGGCCCTGGTGCTGGCCCTGCTGCTGGAGGCCAGGATACCCATGAAGAGCCAGTTCCGCACCTTCTTTCTGAGCCCCATGATGGTGCCGGTGGCCTCCGTTGTGCTTATCTGGCAGGTCATCTTCTCCGAAAACGGCGTGCTGAACGACTTTACCGCCATGTTCGGTGCGGACAAGATAGACTGGCTCAAATCGGACTACGCCCAGCTTGTGGTGGTGGTCCTGTTCCTCTGGAAAAACCTGGGCTACAACATGATCCTTTTCATGTCCGCCCTGGCAAATATACCAACGGAGCTTCTGGAGGTGGCGGATGTGGAGGGGGCCTCACCCCTTTACAAGTTCTTCGCCATCAAGCTCCGGTACCTTTCCCCGACGGTGCTGTTCGTCACCATCCTGAGCCTTATAAACTCCTTCAAGGTGTTCCGGGAGGTTTACCTGCTGGCGGGCAACTACCCCTATGAGGCCCTGTACACCCTGCAGCACTTCATGAACAACACCTTCCGCTCCCTGGATTATCAGAAGCTCTCCTCCGCCGCCGTCATTCTGGCAGGGGTCATGGTGGTCATCATCGCCATCCTCTTCATCGTGGAGGACGTCTTCGGAAAGGACGTGGAGGGATGAAGAAAAAGCGCATTGTGGGCAGATTCATCGTGTTCATAACCTGCCTCATCTTCGCCGTGGCCTTCCTGCTGCCCACCGTTCTGACCGTAACGAACTCCTTCATGACGGAAAGCGAGATCGAGTCCAACTACGGCCAGGTGTTCGGCACCGTCCGGGCAGGGAAGACCTACATCGCAGAAAAGGTCAACCTGAAGTTCATTCCGGACAAGGTGAGCTTTTCCCAGTACATAACCGTCCTGCTGAAAAGCCCCGATTACCTTCTGAAATTCTGGAATTCCGTCATACTGGTGGTGCCCATAACGCTCCTGCAGCTGGTCATCGCCTCCGTGGCGGCCTACGGCTTCACCCGCTGGCGGGGCAAGATCCGGGCAGCCATATTCTTCTTCTATGTAATACTCATGCTGATGCCCTACCAGGTAACTCTGGTGCCCAACTACATCGTCTCCGACTTTCTGGGCATTCTTTACACCCGGTCCGCCATCATTCTGCCGGGGGCCTTCGCCCCGTTCTCCGTCTTCCTTCTGACGAAGTACATGCGCCGCATTCCCGTCAGCCTCATTGAGGCCGCCAAGCTGGACGGCGCCAGCGAGTTTTACATTTTCTTCCGGGTGTGCCTGCCCCAGTGCCGGGCAGCCCTGTACTCCATCGCCCTTCTGGTGTTCATCGACTACTGGAACATGGTGGAGCAGCCCCTGGTCCTTCTGAAGGACGAGACGCAGCAGCCCCTAAGCGTGTATCTGTCCAGCATAAACGCCGGCGAGGTTGGCCTGGCCTTCGCCGTGGCGACCATTTACATGGTGCCCACCCTCCTGCTGTTCCTCCACGGCGAGGATTACCTGGTGGAGGGCATCGCACATCAGGGCTCAGTGAAAGGATGATTTGAGATGAACGAAGAAAAGACCAACAAGAGAGGCTGGGTGAAGAACGCAGCCATCGTGTTCCTGACGGTGCTGCTCATCCTGACCTTTTTCTCCAATACCATAATGAACTGGTCCCTGCCGGAGGTGGCAGTGCGCCAGGTCACCAGCGCCAATATCTCCACCCAGATCCGGGGCACCGCCACCGTGAAGGCCACGGAGACCTATGAGGTGGTGCTGGACCAGAGCCGTAGAGTGAAGACCGTCTACGCCAAGCGGGGCGAGGAGGTCCGGGCCGGCGACCTGCTCTTCGTCCTCAGCGAGGAGGACTCCGCCGAGCTGGAGAGCGCCAAGAGCCAGTATAAGAGCGCCCTTGAGACCCTTGAGAGCATGAAAAAGAGCTATGAGGAGAGCGTCCTCCGGGCAAGCATGGGCCTTTCCGGCGGCAAGAGCGAGGAGGAGAGGTCCATTGAAAATCTCCGCAAGCAGCTGAAGGCCGACAGGGCCGAGCGCAGCGGACTGGACCTTTCCGATAAGCTTGTGAAGGCTGCCGAGGAGAAGGTCACCGCCGCCGAGCTCACCAGAGACTCCGCAAAGCGTGACCGTGACCAGGCGGCCGAGACCGCCAAGTACGCCGCCGACACCGTGGCAAAGCAGCAGTCCAACATCTCCCAGCTGGAGGACCGGCTTTCCAAGCTCAACACCGGCGACCCCAACTATAACGCCGTGGACGCCGCCCGGCGGCAGCTGGATGCGGCCAACGAGAATATGGACGCCGCCAACGAGGCCTTCAACCAGGCCGTCACGGAGCTGGGGAGCCTGCGGCTTCTTTACGGCGACTGCAGGGGCGAGCTGGAGAAGTACGCCAAGCAGTGGATAGTGAACGCCGCCGCCGGGTCCGACTCCGGCGCTCCCTCCGCCTACGATTCCGACGTGCAGGATAAGTTCGATAAGCTCTCCATTGAGTGGAGAAGCAAGCTGAACGTATACTTCGACGCCTATCTGAAGACCCTGCCCTACGATAACGAGACCCTGAAGGGCTACAACGCCATCAGGGCCGCCGAGGAAACCGTGGAGGCCAAAACCGCCGCCGTACAGCGGGCCTCCCAGTCCCTTATGGACGCCAACTCCGACTGGAGCTCCGCCTGGGACAGCTACCAGAGCGCCAACCGGAACAACGTTGAGAAGAACAACCTGAATAACGAGCTCAACAACGCCCGTATCCTTCTCAAGCAGCTGCAGGAGATGCAGGCGGACGAGGATAAGGAGCTCCAGAAGGCAAACGACGCCCTGGAGAAGGCGGAGGCCGCCATCCAGGAGGCCAGGCAGAACGTGGAAAAGGAGAAGAACGAGCTGGAGAGCCGCAAGGCCCGGTACAACTCCCTGACCGCCACCATCGACCAGGAGACCTGGGACCTGGACAAGATGGTGAACAACTACAACATTTCCAAGGAGCTGGCCGAGCGCTCCGATGAGGAGACCCGTCAGCGCATCGCCGACCAGGAGGCCCAGGTGGCCCAGCTGGAGGAGAAGATGCAGCGGCTCTCCGGCGTCACCGGCGGCACGGAGGTTTATGCGGAGATCAACGGCGTTATCAAGACCGTGAACGTCACCGCCGGCAACACCGTCTCCGCCCGTACCCCCCTGGCCACCATCGAGGTGCCGGACCGGGGCTACACCGCCGAGATCTCCGTCACCAACGAGCAGGCCCAGAACATCTACATCGGCGACTTTGCCCAGGTCACCACCGGCTGGTGGGGCCAGAGGGACATCACCGCCCAGCTGACCGGCATCCGCTCCGACCCGGCCAACCCCAGAAACGCCCGGCTCCTTATCTTCACCCTGACGGGCGCCGACGTGGAGTCCGGCGCCAACATCACCCTGTCCATCGGACAGCGGGGCCAGACCTACAACACGGTGGTGCCCAAGAGCGCCGTCAGAAGCGACACCAACGGGGACTTCGTGCTCATAGTCACCATCAAGCAGACACCCCTCTCCAACCGCTATATTGCCCAGCGCGTGGACGTCCGTAAGCTGGCGGAGGACGACAACTCCGTGGCCATCGCCGGTGAGATAAACTACGGCGACACGGTCATCACCACCACCACGGGCCTTGTGGAGAGCGGAATGCAGATCAGAATGGCGGAAGGTTAAAATGTCTGATTTCTGGAGAAAAAACCACAGGCTCACCAAGCTCCTGGTGTTCCTCATCTGCCTGGTCATCTGCGGCGTGTCGGTCTTCGGCTACTGGCTTCTGAGCCGCATGCTGCTGACCCAGCGGACTGCGGAGGTCTTCAAGGGCCCCAGCGAGGAGCTCGTGGGCCATGTGTCGGCCTTCTTCCCGGCGGATAAGGGCGTCAGCGTGGACTCCATCGAGTCCTTCCGCTCCGGCCTCCGGGATAAGTACACGGACGCATCCCTGCAGGAGCCGGAGGTGGGCAGCCTATATAAGGACTGCTACAGCGGCCTTGGCACCGCCACGGTAAAGGGCACCAAGGCCACCGTGTCCGCCCAGGTTTACGCCATCGGCGGGGAGTGGTTTTACTTCCACCCCCTGCGGCTCCGGTCCGGCAGCTATATCTATGAGGCCGACCTGATGCACGACCGTATCTGCATTGACGAGGATATGGCCTGGCGCCTCTACGGCGGGGTGGAACTGGCGGGCATGACCGTCACAATAAACGATAAGCCCTACATCATCGCCGGGGTCGTGGCCCGGGAGAAGGACTTCGCCACCGTGGCTGCGGGGGCGGGCAGCGGGCTCATCTTCATGAACCTGGACCAGATGGAGGGCACCACCATTACGGAGTACGAGGTGGTGGGCCGGGACCCGGTGGCGGGCTTTATAAGGAGCACCGCCCAGCAGTACTTCTCCGCAGCGGATATCGTGGAGAACAGCGAGCGCTTCAGCCCCCTGAGAATCTGGGAGGTGGTGAAGAGCTTCGGCAAGCGATCCATGCGGCTTTCCTCCGTGATTTACCCCTACTGGGAGAACGCCGCCCGGTTCGTGGAGGATATACTGGCAATTCTGCTGGTGGTTGCGGGGATAACGGCAGTTTATCCCTTCTGCTACCTTATGGGCTCCTTCGTGAGCCTGGTGAAGCTCATTATCCGGGGCATACGCTACGGTGTGCCGGAGCTTCTGGACAAAATATCAGAGCGCCGTTTCAAGAGGAAAGAGCGGAAACGGGCCAAGAAAGCGGTGCAGTAAATGGCAGAGGTCAAATTCAACAAGGTCTGGAAGATATATGATAACCACGTTGAGGCCGTCCGTGACTTCAATCTCACCATAAACGACAAGGAATTCGTGGTCTTCGTCGGCCCCTCCGGCTGCGGCAAGAGCACCACCCTCCGCATGGTGGCGGGACTGGAGACCATCACCGGCGGGGAGATTTACATCGACGGGAAGCTCGTGAACAACGTGCTGCCCAAGAAGCGGGACATATCCATGGTGTTCCAGAACTACGCCCTGTACCCCCACATGACGGTGTTTGACAATATCGCCTTTCCCCTGCGGATGCGGCACTTCCCCCGGGCGGAGATAAAACGCCGGGTGGAGGAGGCCGCCGCAATCCTGGAGATTTCGGACCTTCTGAAGCGGAAGCCCAAGGCCCTCTCCGGCGGCCAGCGCCAGCGTGTGGCCATCGGCAGAGCCATAGTCCGGGAGCCCAAGGTCTTCCTTATGGACGAGCCTCTCTCCAACCTGGACGCC
>JAFPTE010000146.1 GCA_017400415.1 Oscillospiraceae bacterium | reverse complement strand
GTTCTGCAAGCCCGAGAGAATCGAAGAGGCTCAGAATGCCGGCGCCGATTATGTCGGCGGCATGGACATGGTGGAGAAGATCCAGAAGGAAAACTGGTTCGACTTCGACGTGGTCATCGCTTCCCCCGACATGATGGGTATTGTGGGCCGTCTCGGTAAGGTCCTGGGCCCCAAGGGCCTCATGCCCTCCCCCAAGGCCGGCACCGTTACCCCCAACCTGGCCCAGGCCATCACTGAGGTCAAGGCCGGTAAGATCGAGTACCGTCTGGACAAGACCAACATCATCCACTGCCCCATCGGCAAGGTTTCCTTCGGCGCCGAGAAGCTGACTGAGAACTACAACACTCTCATGGACGCTATCATCAGAGCCAAGCCCGCCGCTGCCAAGGGTCAGTACATCAAGAGCTGCGTCACCTCCAGCACCATGGGCCCCGGCATCAAGGTTGCCGCCGCCAAGATCTAAATAACAGTCAGATGAGAGCACGGTCCCGAAAAGGGGCCGTGCTTTTTTATGTATGGGCAGTTTGACGGTTGAAACTGCCTGCGTATTCTGCTATAATGACCCGGCAAGCATCGGAACGGGTTCTGTCACCCCTCGGGGTCGGCAGTCAACAGGGGAATATGGGTGTAAATCCCATGCGAGGCCGTCACTGTGAAGCGGGGCAAGTGCCCCCGAAGTCAGAAGACCTGCCCGGACAGCGAAGGCTGTGCCTGCCCATGGACCGCGGTACCCGGTTTAAGAGTCTCTCTCTTTTCCATGGCCAGGTCACCGAAATACAAAGAAGGGAGAAAAAGAAATGAACAACAAAACAAAAACGATCATTGCACTGGCCGTCCTGCTTGTAGCGGTCATTGCGGTCATCATCGTTATGGTGGTGACGAAGCCCGGCACCCATCAGGGGGCCAAGACCATCACCGTGGAGGTAACCCACGGAGACGGCAGCAAGAAGACCTTCACCTATCACTCTGACGCAGAGTACCTGCGGGGCGTTCTTGAGCCCGAGGGACTCATCAAGGGCGACGAGAGCGAGTGGGGCCTGTACGTGAAGACCGTGGATGGCGAAACTGCCGACGGCGAGAAGAATCAGTTCTGGGCCATTTACCTTGACGGCAAGGCCACCGATTACGGCGTGGACAGTCAGCCCGTTGCCGACGGCCAGAAGTATGAGCTCAAGCTGGAGACCTGGGGATAAGCTCTCCGCCCGGGACATATGCGTCCTGGCCCTTATGGGGGGCATCCTGTTCGTCACCAAGCTGGCCCTGGCCAACATCCCCAACGTGAACATGAACGCCGTGCTCATAATCCTCTGCGCCGTGTTCTTCGGCTGGCGGAGCTATTACTCCCTGGCCATCTACATCCTGCTGGAGGGCCTTATCTTCGGCTTTCACGTCTGGTGGATAAGCTACGTTTTCATCTGGCCCATCCTGGTCCTCATCTGCGTCCTCATGCGGAAAAATGACGACGCCCTCCTGTGGGCCGTGGTGGCCGGCGCCTGGGGCCTTGCCTTCGGCCCTCTCATGTACATACCCTATTTCTGCATCATGGGGGGCTGGGGCGGCTACTTTACCATGTGGGTGGCGGGCCTTGCCTATGACCTTACCCACTGCATCTCCAACTTCCTGGTGACGCTGGTGCTTTACAGACCCCTGAAGCGGGCCCTGGAAATCGCTCTCGGAAGAAAAGAATAAAGGAGCCTGCGGCACACGCCGCAGGCTCGATTTTATATGACTGCTTCCAGCTCCCGGAGCATTTTCAGGCTGTCCTCGTCGGAGTAGCGCCGCTCCGTGTGGGGCGCCGTCACGGGCCGGGAGGGGGAGGGCAGGGCGGAGGCCATGTACACCGCAGGGGTCACGCCGAAGCGCTCCCGGAACATCCGGGACATGTACTTGGGGTCCGAAAAGCCGCAGGAGAGGGCGATCTCCCCGGCGTTCAGCGCCCCCTTTTCCATAAGGAGCAGGGCGTTTTCAAACCGCACGTCCTGCAGGTACTGCCGGAAGCTGCGGCCGAAGTGCTCCGTGAAAAAGTGGCTCAGGTAGGTCACCGTGACGCCCTCGGCGGCGGCCAGCTCTTCTAAGGTGAGCTTCTCCGAGTACCGCTCCGCAACCGCCTCCTGGAGCCGCTCCATCCGGTGCAGGGCCCGGCGCCGCTCGGCGTACTCCCGGTCCGTGGCCAGAGTGTGGGGGCAGGAGCGCAGAATGAGGGCCAGAAGCGAGCCTATGGCCCCCAGGCAGGCGGCCTCATAGCCCTCCCGCCGCTCCAGGTACTCCCGGGCGCAGCCCATAACAAGGCCCCAGGCCTGCCTTTTCTCCTCTTCGGAAAGGAAGTCTGTCACCAGGGGCGCCTCCAGCCGCAGGGCCCGGAGGGCGGGCCAGTAGTCCCGGAACAGGTGGCGGCTCAGCTGCAGAATGATAAAATCGGCGCTCTCCACGCTCAGAATCTCGTGGGCCTCCGAGTGGTTCACAAAGATTATGTCACCCTTTTTCGCCCGGACCTGGTCGCCGCCGATTTTTACGGAGCAGGTGCCGCCGAAGAGGCACAAAAGCTCAAATTCCCCGTGGAAATGGGCGCTGCGGTACACAATGGAGTTCAGAAACACGTTCACGTGACGCAAAACCGGGTACTCTACCCGCTCAAATTCGTTCATGGGCCGCCTCCGAAGTCTTTTTCCCTATGATACCACATTATCGCAAGTTTGTCATATAAAAAATAACCTCTTTGTGCTTTTATCCCGGGGGCGGGAAAGGTATAATTGACCCATAAAGAAAATGAAAAGGGGCATCCGCATGTATATAGGACTTGACCTGGGCACCAGCTCACTGAAGGGCATTCTGACAGACCGGCAGGGGAACCTTATCGCCTCCGCATCCCGGGAGTACCCGGTGGAGTACCCCCACCCGGGCTGGAGCCAGCAGGACCCGGCCCACTGGGTCCGGGCCATGGAGGAGGTGCTCGGTGAGCTCCGCTCCAAGGCCGATAAAATCGACGCACTTTCCGTGGCGGGCCAGATGCACGGTCTGGTGGCCCTGGACGGGGAGGGGAGGGTGATCCGCCCCTGCATCCTGTGGAACGACGGCCGCACCGCCCCCCAGGTTGCCGAGCTCAACGAGACCGTCACAAAAGAGGGCATTGCGAAATACACCGGCAACGCCGCCTTCGCCGGCTTCACCGCCCCCAAGGTCATGTGGCTCAGGGAGAACGAGCCGGAGTCATACGCCAGAATCCGCAAGATAATGCTGCCCAAGGACTACCTTGTGTACGTCCTGACGGGCAGATACAGCGCCGAATACTCCGACGGAGCCGGCACCCTCCTTATGGACGTGGAGCACCGGTGCTGGTCGGAGGAGATGTGCCGGGCCGCCGGGGTGGATATGAGCTGGCTGCCTGAGCTCCGGGAGAGCTGGGAGACCGTGGGCACAGCCCTGCCTCAGTGGGGCCTGGGCAGCTGCCTGGTGGCCGCCGGAGCCGGGGACAACGCCGGCGCCGCCGTGGGCACCGGGGCCGTGAACGGAGGCGACTGCACCGTGTCCCTGGGCACCAGCGGCACTGTGTTCATCTCCACGGATAAGTTCGCCCAGGCCGGGGACGGCTCCGCCCTCCACAGCTTCTGCCACGCTGAGGGCAGGTGGCATTACCTGGGCTGCATCCTGTCCGCCGCCTCCGCCAACAAGTGGTGGCTGGAGGATATCCTGGGCACGAAGGACTATGACGGGGCCGTGAAGGGGGCTGAGCCCGGCAGGACCGGAGTTTTCTTCCTGCCCTATCTGATGGGCGAGCGGAGCCCCCATAACGACACCTCCGCCCGGGGCGCCTTCATCGGCATGACCCCCGCCACCACCCGGCAGGAGATGTCCCTGGCGGTTCTTGAGGGCGTCACCTTCGCCCTGCGGGACTGCCTGGAGGTGGCCCGGGGCCTGGGCGTCAGGCTGGATTCCGTGACTCTCTGCGGCGGCGGAGCCAGAAGCCGCCTGTGGCGCCGGCTCTGCGCCGATATTTTCCGCACCCGGGTCCGGGTGCCTCTGGTGGAGCAGGGGCCCGGCTACGGCGCCGCCATTCTGGCAATGGTGACCGCCGGGGAGTACCCCACCGTGGAGGCGGCCTGCGCCGCCATCTGCCGCAGCGAGCTTGTGGCGGAGCCGGATGAGGCCATGGCCGCCCGGTACGACGCCCTGTACGCCCGCTTCCGTCAGCTCTATCCCGCCCTGAAGGGCATAATGAGCGTGGACTGAACAGAATAAATGAGACAAGCCCGGGCCGAATCGGCCCGGGCTTGTCCCGTTGAAAGGAGTTTATACCATGAAAAGTACAAAAAAGTCGCTCAATCGGTCACATAGGGGAGCAGAGCAATCTGACGGGCCTGCTTGATAGCAGTGGTCAGCTGGCGCTGATGCATGGCGCAAGTGCCGGTGGCTCTGCGGGGAAGGATCTTGCTGCGCTCGGAGAGGCAGCGCTGGAGACGCTTGGTGTCCTTATAGTCAACCATAGCAATCTTATCAACGCAGAACTGGCAGACCTTGCGGCGCTTGCGATTCTGCATGGGACGGGCGGCACGGGGGGCGGCCGCTTCCTTCTCGTTAGTCACTTTGAAAACCTCCTGTCTTTAAGGTTATAAATGCCCGAACGGGCCTCGGATTAAAGGTTTGCGCTCTCTCAGAAGGGGAGGTCCCCATCGTCCTCAGAGAGCTCTGCGAAGTCATTGCCTGCGGGCTCGCCGTAGCTCTGGAAGCCGCCCTGGCTGGGAGGATTGTAGCCTCCGGCATAGGGGGGAGTCTGGGGTCCGCCGTAGCTGGGAGCGCTCTGGGCGCCGCCGTAATTCTGGTAGCTGCCCTGGCTTCCGCCGTCACGGTCCCGGCGGCTCTCGCCGAACCAGGTGTTGTCCACGTTTATCTCGGCGGAGCGGCGCTTGCCGCCCTCCTTATCGGTCCAGTCACGGACCTGAAGCCGGCCTGCCACAATTATCATGCTGCCCTTCTGGAAGTACTTGGAGACGAACTCGCCCCGCTGACTCCAGGCAACGCAGTCAATGAAATCGGTTTCGCGCTCACCGTTCTGGCCCTTGACGTCACGGTCAACAGCCACGGTGAAGCGGGCCACTGCGGTACCGCTCTGGGTACGGCGCAGCTCGGGGTCACGGGTCAGACGGCCCATGATGATGATGTGATTCAGCATCTCGTACTCCTTACTCCACAGCAAGGGTAATGAGGCAGCGGACGACGCCTTCGGTGATCTTCATAACACGGTCGAGCTCAGCAGGGAACTCGGGGCCGGAAGTGAAGCGGACCAGGACGTAGTAGCCCTCGGGCTTGTCATTGATGGGATAGGCCAGCTTGCGCTTGCCCCACTCATCGATCTCAGTGACAGTGCCGTTTGCCTCGATGAGGGTCTTGAACTTCTCAACAAGGGCTGCAGTGTCCTCAGCGGACAGGTCCTGGTCGATGATGTAGAGAGCCTCATACTTCTCGGTAACTTTTGCCATTCTTTGCACCTCCTTCTGGACTTTTGGCCTCCCCTTGGCTTAGGGAGGCAAGGATACGCCTTATAAGGCCTTGATATTTTACATCGGCGAGGCGGCCTTGTCAAGGATTATTTTTACTTTTTTCTATCTGTTTGTAAGCCGCCTCCAGAAGCGCAAGGTTCAGCACCGCAAACACAGTCAGATACAGGGGCATGAGCCCTATGCCGAAAAGCTGCTGTATGTGGCCGAAGACCATGGGCATAAGGGCGGCCCCCAGGTAGGCGGAGGCCATCTGGAGCCCGATGGCCGGGGCGGAGTATCTTCTGCCGAAGTTTTCCGGGGCCATGTGCTGGATGGAGGGGTACACAGGGCCCATGCCCGTGCCTATGACCAGAAAGCCCGCCGCCGCCGGAGCCCAGAAGGGAGTCCGGAAGCCCCAGACTTACGAAGGTCAGATAAATTACCGCCAGGAGAAGGGCTGTCACGTGTTTG
>JAFPTE010000145.1 GCA_017400415.1 Oscillospiraceae bacterium | reverse complement strand
TCCTGTTCAAGAAAACCGCTTATTCGGACGGTCTGGTGAACCTGATCCTCCACTGGTTCGGCGGAAACTCCGTGGACTTCATCGACGGTCCCCATTGGGCCAAGATGTTCGTTCTCTGCTTTTATACCGTATGGGTGGTGCTGCCCTTCAAGATCCTCATTCTCACCAGCGCCCTGGCCTCCGTGAAGCAGGACTATTACAGCGCCGCCAAGCTGGACGGGGCCTCCCCCTGGCGCATCTTCACCCACATCACCCTGCCCATGATTAGCCCCTCCCTCTTTTACCTTATCATCACGGGCTTCATCGGCGCCTTCAAGGCCTACTCCGACGAGGTTGCCCTCTTCGGCACGGACCTTAATTCCGCCGGCATGAACACCATCGTGGGCTACGTTTACGACATGCTCTACAACGAGGGCGGCGGCTACCCCAGCTACGCCTCCGCTGCGGCCCTTATCCTCTTCGCCATTATCTTTACCATAACCGTTATCAACCTGACCGTGTCGAAAGACAACGTTCATTATTAAGGGGGTGGGAGAAAATGCAGGAAAACACCGATTATTCCGCCATTGAGCGGCGTTCCAGGATCCGCAGGACAGTTGTGAAGGTCATAACCTACCTGCTGCTGGCCCTCTGGGGCCTTATGGTCCTGTTCCCCTTCTACTGGATGATTCTCACCAGCGTCAAGAGCCAGGGTGCCTATGACGCCGAGCTGACCCCCCAGTTCTTCACCCTCTCCCCCACCCTTAAAAACTACGTCACCGCCTTTACCTCCGTGCCCCTGGCCCGGTACTTCCTGAACACCCTTATCTTCACCGTGGGCACCACCGTCATAATGCTGGCGGTCATAATCCTGGCGGCCTTTGCCTTCGCCCGGCTGGATTTCCCGGGAAAGAACGTCACCTTCGCCCTGTTCCTGGCCCTCATGATGATACCCAACGAGCTTGTTATCATAACGAACTACGTTACCATCACCACCTGGGACATGAAAAACACCTTCTGGGGCCTTATCCTGCCCTCCGTCACCTCCGTCTTTTACATCTACCTTCTGAAGGAGAACTTCGAGCAGATACCGGAGGAGCTCTACAAGGCCGCCAAGGTGGACGGCTGCACGGATTTCGGCTATCTCACCAAGGTCATGATACCCATCTCCTCCCCCACTCTTGTGACCATCACCATCCTTAAGGTCATTGAGTGCTGGAACAGCTACGTGTGGCCCCGGCTCATTACGGACGATTCGGACTATTACCTGGTGGCCAACGGCATTCAGCAGATCCGTGAGGGGGGCTTCGGCCGGGACAATATCCCCGCCATGATGGCCGCCGTGGTGGTGGTCAGCATCCCGCTCATCGTGCTGTTCCTCATCTTCCACAAGAAGATTATGGCCGGCGTTTCGAGAGGAGGTACCAAGGGATGAAAAGAGCTGCGGCGCTTATCCTGTGTATTCTTCTGCTCCTGCCCTCCCTGGCCGCCTGCCACGGAGCCCGGAAGCTTGCTCCCTTCACCATGCCTGCCTCCTTTGACGACAGGACCCGGGTGGAGATAGTCTTCTGGGCAAAGTACGATACCAACCAGGCCCAGTCCGATATCTACCGGAAGGCCATTGAGGACTTCACCGCCCTCTACCCCAACATATCCGTGACCCTGCGGCTCTATACGGACTACGGGCGGATATACCAGGACGTTATCACCAACATCCCCACGGGCACCACCCCCAACGTGTGCATAACCTACCCGGACCACATAGCCACCTACAAGACCGGCGAAAACGTGGTCACCCCCCTGACGGCGCTTCTTGACGACCCGAAATACGGTCTGGGGGGCAGCGAGCTCAGGTTTGACGGGCCCCGGCGGGACGAGCTGGTGCCGGAGTTCTTCGCCGAATGTGAGCTGGACGGGGAATACTGGGCCCTGCCCTTCATGCGCTCCACGGAGGCCTGCTACGTAAACAAGACCTACGTGGAAAAGCTGGGCTTCACCCTGCCGGAGGTGCTCACCTGGGACTTCGTCTGGCAGGTCAGCGAGGCCGCCATGGCAAAGGACCAGGACGGCAATTTCCTGGTAAACGGCCAGAACGCCATGATACCCTTCATCTACAAGTCCACGGACAATATGATGATATCCATGCTCCGGCAGCTGGATGCGGGCTACTCCACCTCTGACGGGGAGATACTCATTTTCAACGACACCACCCGCAGCATCCTCAAGGAGATAGCCGCCCACTGCGCCACCCGTTCCTTCTCCACCTTCAAGCGCTCCAGCTACCCGGGCAACTGGTTCAACGCCGGTCAGTGCATCTTCGCCGTGGACTCCACCGCCGGCGCCGCCTGGATGGGCGGCAGCGCCCCCCACATGGACATCTCTGCGGAAAACGCCGTGGACTTCGAGACCGTGGTCATGGAGATACCCCAGGCGGACCCGGCAAACCAGAAGATGATAAGCCAGGGCCCCTCCGTCTGCGTGTTCAACAAGTCCGACCCTCAGGAGGTGCTGGCCAGCTGGCTCTTCGCCCAGTTTTTGCTGACGAACGGCGTTCAGAAGGCCTACGCCGGCACGGAGGGCTACGTTCCCGTGACCCTGAAGGCCCAGAACGACCCGGAGTACCTGGACTATCTGGCCCGCTCCGGCGAGGATAACGATACCCATTACCGGGTGAAGATTGAGGCGGCCCAGCTGCTGATGGCCCACACGGACGACACCTTCGTGACCCCGGTCTTCAACGGCTCCGCAGCTCTGCGGGAGGCCTCCGGTCAGATGATAGAGGATGTGGTGAACTCCGTCTACCGGAAGACCCCCGTGGACGACAGCTACATCGACGCCCTCTTTGAGGATATTCCCAACCGCTACCACCTGAAAATGACCTCCGGGGAGATTCCTGCCGGGTCCATCGCCCTCATTGTGGTCATTGTGGCGATTTGGGCATTATTGGGCCTTTGGAATTTGTTCCTTTTTATTAAGAAGAAAAAGTCCTGATTACTTGATTTTTGGGAAAGAACGTACTATAATTATTTTGCTTCACAAAGCAAAATAATAACGAAAAGAGGAAACAAAAATGAAAAAGTTCATTGCGCTCCTGCTGGCTGCCGTCTGCGTTTTCGCTCTTGCTGCCTGCTCCGGCGGCGACAACGACGCAAAGGGCGAGGGCGTTATGACCCACGCTCAGTATGTGGCTGCTGCCAAGGATGACCCCGTGGTCATTGAGTGCTACGTGCAGGATCATCAGTCCTGGTGGGACGGCAAGGTTTCCGTCTACGCCCAGGATAAGGACGGCGGTTACTTCATCTACAACCTGAGCGCCACCGAGGCCGAGGCTGCCAAGCTGGTCCCCGGCACCAAGATCAAGGTCACCGGCTTCCGTGCCGAGTGGGCCGGCGAGATCGAGGTCGCTGAGGGCGCCACCTTCCAGATCGAGAACGGCAAGTACATTGCCGAGGCCAAGGACGTGACCTCCCTGCTGGGCACCGACGACCTTATCAAGCACCAGAACGAGCTCGTGTCCTTCAAGGGCATGAAGGTTGAGGCCTATGATGAGTCCGGCGCCGCCTTCGCCTACAAGGATGCTGACGGCAAGACCGACGACCTCTACTTCAAGGTCTCCAAGGACGGCAAGACCTATAACTTCTGCGTGGAGTTCTATCTCCGCGGCAAGGACACCGACGTCTACAAGGCTGTTGAGGGCCTGAAGGTTGGCCAGACCGTGGACCTGGAGGGCTTCCTCTACTGGTACAACGGCGCCAACCCCCACATCACCTCCGTGAAGGTCGTTGGCTGAGAAACATCAAAACAAAAATCCTGCGGATTATTCCGCAGGATTTTTTTGCGCTTATTTACCGAAAAAGCTGCTGCAGGCTTCGGCAATTATCCAAAATCCCTTTGCCCTCAGGCTTCCCCTGGAGGGGAAGCTGTCAGCGTCAGCTGACTGATGAGGTGAAAGCGTAAGGGTAAAGCGGTAAAGCAGATGACACCTCATCCGGCCCTTTGGGCCACCTTCCCCTCAAGGGGAAGGC
>JAFPTE010000144.1 GCA_017400415.1 Oscillospiraceae bacterium | reverse complement strand
TTGAGAAGCTCTACCAGGCCTACAAAGACCGGGGCTTTGCTATTCTGGACTTCCCCTGCAACCAGTTCGGCAACCAGGCCCCCGGCGGCGAGGAGGTGATCCACTCCTTCTGCACCCTCAAATACAACGTCTCCTTCCCCCAGTTTGCCAAGATCGAGGTAAACGGAGCCAACGAGAGCCCGCTGTACACCTTCCTTAAGAAGGAAAAGGGCGGAGTTCTGGGCAGCGCCATCAAGTGGAACTTCACCAAGTTCCTGGTGGACCGCCAGGGCAAAGTGGTGGAGCGCTTCGCCCCCACCGCCACCCCCGAGAGCATCGAGGACAAGGTAAAGGCCCTGCTGTAAGATCGTTTGCAACGTCCGCCGATAATCTTTCCGCCCCGTCGCATGACGGGGCGGATTTTTTCATTCGCTGCAGATTTCGCAAAGCCTGCGGTACTGGTCCATGACCTCGTCCAGAAGGGGACCGTAGTCCATCTGCTCCCGGACCCGCAGGTGCTCCGTAAGCTCAACAATCGGCTTTTGAATGGGCGTGACGGAAAGGTTCCCCACGGAGCCCTTCAGGGCGTGGGCAGCTTCAAAGGCGGCGTCCAGGTCACCGGCGCAGATGGCGTCAGAGAGCCTGGCGAAGTTTTTTTCGCCGGGCAGCATGCCTACAAGGCGCAGGTAAAAGGCCTCACGGCCCAGGCAGCGGGCAAGGCCCTCCCGGGTGTCGGCGCCGAAGGCCTCAAGCTTTTCAAGAGTGAGCATCAGCAAAGTTCCTCCTTTATGTGCTCTTCAAATTTATCCGGCGGCAGGGGCCGTGAGAAATAGTACCCCTGGATAATGTCGCAGCGGACCTCCTTAAGAAGGAGCATCTGCTCCTCTGTCTCCACACCCTCTGCCACCACAGGCACCTTCAGATAGCCGGCGATATCCATCACAAGCTCGATAAGGCGCATGTCCTTTTTTCCCTGCTTCACGTTCTGGATGAACTTCATATCCATCTTCAGAACGTCGATTGGCAGCTCTGTCAGCATGTTGAGAGAGGAGTAGCCGGAGCCGAAGTCGTCCAGCTCAATGCGGAAGCCCTTGTTCCTCAGGCGGCTTACGGTATCTATGATGTGCTTGGAATCTCCGGCGTAGGCGGACTCGGTCACCTCCAGGTAGAGGTCCGAGTAATCCAGGCCGTTTTCCCTGATTATATCCTCCAGTACCCTGTCAAGCTCCGGGTCGTGGAGGTCTATGCGGGAGACGTTTATGGAAATCGGCACGCAGACGCCGTATTTATCCTTCATGCGGCGGATGAAGCGGGCGGCCCCCCGCCAGACGTAGTGATCCACCAGCTGGATAAGGCCGTTGCCCTCAAAGAGAGGTATGAAGTCCCCGGGGGACACCATGCCGTACTCCGGGTGCTGCCAGCGGATAAGGGCCTCGGCGCTGGCCATAAAGGGCTTCTCCCCCCGGATGTTGTACTTGGGCTGGAAGTAGACGATAAACTGCTCCTCCTCCAGAGCCTTGTGGATATCGTTCACCAGGTGCTCGTTATAGAGCTCCCGGCGGCGCATCTCGTCGGAATA
>JAFPTE010000143.1 GCA_017400415.1 Oscillospiraceae bacterium | reverse complement strand
GTCATCAAGGGCCATGTGGCCGTCACCAGGCGGTGCGAGGAGCTTCTGGGCCTGAACGCCGACCAGTTCCGCAAAATCGTCATGCTGGCCCAGGGGGAATTCAAGGAATTTCTCACTGCCGACGCCGCCAGGAAAAGCGATATCCTCTCCCGGCTCTTTGACAGCTCCCTTTACGTCCGCTACCAGAAGCTGCTGGACGCCGCCAGGGACAGCCTGGAGGAGCGCCGCCGGGGGTATACGGACAGTCTGAACCGGGCTATGGGGGACTTCGTGCCCCCTTCTGACGATGCTGAGGAAAACATAAAGTATCTGCCCGGAAACCCGGAGCTGACTGCAAACCTTTATGAGCTCATTGAGGAGGACCGGGCGGCTCTTGCGGAGCTGGACGGAGAAAGGCTCCGGGCTCAGAAGACCGTGGACGAGCTTAACCGGCGCAAGGGCGCCGCCCTGGGGGATAACGCCCTTCTCTCCGAGCTTGAGGAAAAGGAGGGGCGGCAGCGGGAGCTTCTGGGCAGGCAGGCGGAGATGGACCAGTTCAAGGCCCAATGCGACAGGGCGGACCGGGCCCTGCACCGGGTGCTGCCCTTCCGGGACCGGTGGGAGGCCGCCCGGGACCTGGTTCTGCACACCAGGCAGGACCTGGAGGGGCTGAAAGCCCGGCTCACGGAGCTCCGTGAGGCCCATGAGAGAGCAAATGCCGCCCTGGAGGCGGACACGCCGGAGCGTGAGCGGCTCAGCCGCATAAGTGCTGAGATTGAAAAAACCTCCCGGGACCTGCCCGCCTACGACGCCCTGGAGGAAAAAATAAACTCCGTCTCCGCCCTGACCGAGTCCTCCGCCAACGAAAAGGCGAAGCTGGGCCTTGCCCAGGAGCAGGAGAAGGAACTGCAGGAGCTCCGGAGGGCCGCCAGGGAGGAGCTTGCCGGCCTGGAGGACGCCGACGGAAGGGAGGCGCTGGCAAGGGTGGAGCACGACCGGGCAAAGGAGCGCTGTGAGGCCTTTGAGGAGCTGACGGCCCGTGTCGGTGAGATTTCCGACGACCTGGCCCGGCTTCAGGTCAAAAGATCCCGCCTCGCCTCCGCTGCCGGGGAGGCCCTTGAGGCAGAGGAGCGCTATCACAGTCTTTATCAGCTCTTTATAAGCGGCCAGGCGGGCCTTATGGCCGCCGACCTGGAGGCGGAGCTGAACGAAAAGGGCACGGCTCGGTGCCCGGTGTGCAATTCCCCCTTCTGCCGGGGCCGGGAGCACAGCTTTGCCCGGGTACTGGAGGGCACCCCCTCCCAGGCCCAGGTGGAAAAAGCCCGGCAGAGTGCTGACGACCTTGAAAAGCGGCGCCGGGAGGCGGAAAACAGTGCACAGCTTCTGGAAAGCGGCATTGAGGCCAGGAAGGCATCCGCCCTGGAGAGGGCCGGCCGGCTTCTGCCCCACGGCCCCGGCTGGGAGGACCTGGCCGACGGGGCGTACATGGAAAACGCCCGGGGGGAGCTGCTTTCCGCCCGGGAGGAGGCCGAAAGCGCCTGGAGGGCCGCCCTTGCCCGGAAGGAGCGCAGAGCAAAGCTGCAGGCCCGGCTTTCAGAGCGGGAAAAGGCTCTGGAGGCCCTT
>JAFPTE010000142.1 GCA_017400415.1 Oscillospiraceae bacterium | reverse complement strand
TATGGGCGGCATCTGCAACGGCTTCCAGGCCCTTATCAAGCTGGGCCTTGTGCCCTTCGGCAAAATCACCGACACGGACGAGAACTGCCCCACCCTTACCTTCAACACCATCGGCCGCCACCAGAGCCGCATCGTCCGCACCCGGGTGGCCTCCACCATGTCGCCCTGGCTCATGGAGTGCCAGGTGGGCCAGGTCTGTTCCGTGCCCATCAGCCACGGGGAGGGCCGGTTCCTGGCCTCCCAGGACGTGGCCAGGGAGCTGGGCCGCACCGGCAGGATAATCACCCAGTACGTGGATGAGTCCGGCGCCCCCACCATGGATATCGACTGGAACCCCAACGGCTCCGTCTGGGCCATCGAGGGCATCTGCTCCCCGGACGGCCGCATAATCGGCAAGATGGGCCACTCCGAGCGTGTGGGCGGGCTTTACAGAAACGTCCCCGGCGACTACGACATGGGCCTGTTCCGCTCCGCAGTAAGATATTTTGAATAAAGCCTGCACCTGGGGCCCGCCTTTCGGCGGGCCCCAATAATTTATATTTATAGTTGACAAAGCTAATATGTATATTTATAATAGAACAAGAATAACTGTCGGGAGGCCTGATATGAATAAATCTAATTTTACCCGCAGGGCGGCAGTGCTGCTGGCAGGGGTCTTTCTGGTACTCCTGAGCGCCTGCAGCCCTTCCGCCTCCTCCGAAAACGGCGAAGAGCCGGAGCCCGGCCGGGGAGAGGAAGCGCATTTCGAGTACAGCCCGACGCCCACCAGCACATACTGGGATTCGGTGTTTTATACTGCGGTAAAGACGGTGAATAAGGGCTTCTTTCTGTATTACAGCGACGTAAAAACCGGGGACAGAGGCATCCTGTGCGGCAGACCGGACTGCATGCACGACGATGCAAGCTGCAATGCCTTCTTTCCCGTGGTCCAGAGCATCAGCGCTTATGATGGTAAAATCTACGTTATGTCTGGGGACGGGGTAATTAGCGTCGATCCGGACGGCACAGGCAGGGAGACCGTAAAGGATTTCAAAGCTAAGAATCCGGACGGCTCTTACTCCTTCATCCTGCCTGCCGGGGGCTATGAGCTGCATATACATAACGGAATTATCTATTACCTGAATGACGAAGCTACAGTCAATGAGGGAGTGCCCAAAAGCCGGGGTTATCTGTTTTCCATGGGACCGGAGCCCGGCCAGGAGGTCCGTACCCTGTTCCGGCAGGAATATGAATACACCTCGCCGAATCTGAATTTCTGCCCCTGCAGCGATGGGTTTTATCTGCACATTACCTCAACTCCGGAGGCTGAGTGGGACCCGGAAAAAGAGGTGTACGTTATAACCGCCAAGAAAGTGGAAGTTCTCCGGTTCAGAGACGGAGACAGTCGGCCGGAGACAGTTTACAGCGCCGTAAGAGATAAAAGCGATACCCGGGACCGTAAGGCCTTTGCGGACAGTGAGAATAATCTCCTTTTCTTTGGCTCCAAGGAGCACAGGCTCTATATGCTGAAGGACGGGGAGCTGGAGGAAATAATCCTCTTTGAGGACAACGGAGATACCTTCACCGGTACGGCGTGGCCCTTCGGGGATATGTATCTGGCTTTTGGAATGGTTGACGGCCAGCGGGAAATCCTGGTCAAGAATACGGATAACGAAACTGTGTACCGGGGACCCCTTGGCCTGGAGGCCCTGAAGGCCGATGGCATAGACCCGGCAAGGCTCACTGTGTCCTATCTGGGCTATGCGGGAAACAGGCTGTTTTTTCAGTTTTCAATGAGAGGCAAGGCCACCTATTACATGGCCTATGAGCTGACTGAGGAGGGCTTTCGTGAGCAGCTCCTGCTGAAAGTGTAAAATAATACCTCACCCCCGGTGCCGGAGAGTTGCACCGGGGGTGAAGCTATCAGAGAAGGGGAAGAGAAATCAGCTCATGTAGTCGCCGTTATAGGAGACCAGAACGGCGCTCTGGACGCCCTCCATCCGGGCAAGCTCGTTGACGAAGGACGTATCGTCGCTCTGGAGGCGGACCTCCAGATTCAGCTCAATGGAGCCGGGGCGGACGGTCTTGGACTTGACGGAGGACTTTTTGACCCGGGTCTTCAGAAACTCGGCGGCGTTATTCTCCGCAGCCTGGCCGTCGCAGGTCAGGACCAGAATGTAGGGCCGGGTGAAGGTCTTTCTGTTGGCGAAGAGCACCAGCACCACGCCGATGAGCACGGAGCCGAACACGGCCAGGGGAATGAAGCCGGCGGCCAGCACGATGCCGGCGGCAATGGCCCAGAACAGGAAGGCGATATCCAGGGGCTCCTTGATGGCGGTGCGGAAGCGGACGATGCTGAGGGCGCCCACCATGCCCAGGGACAGGACCACGTTGGAGGTGACGGCCAGGATCACCAGGGAGGTTATCATGGTCAGGGCCACCAGGGTCACGCCGAAGGTGGTGGAGAACATGACGCCCTGATAGGTCTTGCGGTAGATGAAGTAGATAAACAGGCCCAGCAGGAAGGAAAGGCCCATTACAAGGATAAGGTCAAGGGGCTGAACGGCGGTCACGTTCTCCAGGAAGGAGGACTTGAAGATGTCGGAAAGGCTCAGAAGTGCGATATTCATGGTGTTTTCTCCTTATCTCAGCCGTAGATACGGCATATTTCATATTTTGAAAAGCTGGTGACCCGGCGGCCGGGCAGCTGGACAATGTCACGGATAACGTCCGGCAGGAACGCATCCCACTTGACCTCCAGAATGCAGAACTGGTCCCCCACGGGAACGGTGACGCAGTCCGGGCTTAAAAAGTCCGTGCACAGAAGGCCGGAGCGGATATTGTAGTCCAGGGTGACCCGCACGTTGCCGGCCTCAAAGGTGAAGGGGTCCCGGGTGTAGTCCACTATGGTCTTGGGGGCCAGGCCCTGGGTGTTCATCTTGGCGTAGAGCTCGCAGACAAGCTCCCGGCCGGAGGTCTTCATCCACTCCGTTCTGCCGCTTGCAATGTCCTGGGCCTCCCGGACGGTCAAGCGCTCCTGGACCTTGCTGGTGAGGCCGTTTATCTTGCTCTTTTTTTCCAGCATTATATAGCTCGTGTCGCCGTTATAATAGCGGATGCGGAATTTTTCACGGCAGTTTACCCCGTCCACCTTCTCCCGGAGGGCCTTGTCATAGAGATTGTCAAAGTAAAGGCTCCGGATCTGGTAGGTGCCCCCTACGGCGTGGCTGTCCCGATGCATAACTGCGTCCAGCTTAGGCCGGAGAATGAGCATATCCGGGTAGTTCAGCTCGTGCTTCCATTCGTGGCGGAATTCCATCTGTTCACCTCATTTCCCACTGATTATAAAGGCAAAGAGCCGGAAAGTAAAGCTTTATTTGTCCCTGTGAGCCCTATTATACCGGTTTAGCTTAAATAAACCTTAAATGGCCGGGAGTTTTTCGTATTGACAGGCGGGGGGCTTGGTGATAAACTGGAAGGGCTGTGAAAAGAGTTATTCTATCGGAAAATGCGCATCCGGCTCTCCTCGCCGCCCTGAAAAAAACCGGCCGGGAGCTGCACCTTGTGTCCCCGGCGCCGGGCTTTTCTCCCGGGGTGGGGGACCACGCCGACCTGCGCTTCATATCGGTCCGGGGGGAGCTCCTCTCCGCCCCGGCGGACTTCGCCCCGGGCTCCTACCCCGGGGAGGCGGCCTGGTGCGCCCTGGTCCTGGGTAACTACCTGGTCCACCGGCTGGATATAACAGCCCCGCAGGTGCTGGACGCCGCCCGGGCCCATGGGCTCCGAGCCGTGAATGTGAGCCAGGGCTACGCCCGCTGCTCCGCCCTGCCTGTGGGCGAAGGGGCGGTCATCACCGCCGACCGGGGCATTGCCTCCGCCCTAAGGGACCTGGGGGACGTGGAGGTCCTGGAAATAAGGCCGGGCTTTGTCTCCCTGCCGCCCTATGAGACCGGCTTTCTGGGCGGCTGCGCCGGACAGGCGGGGGATACGGTGTACTTCAACGGCGATATCCTCCTGCACCCGGACGGGGAGAGCGTATGCCGGTTCATAAGGGACCGGGGCCTGGAGGTCTTCTCCGTGCCCGGCGCGCCCCTGCGGGATATAGGCTCGATTATAGAATATAGATGTATATATGAAAGGACTTGACATGATGGCAAAGTACGGGTACGGCATCGATATCGGCGGCACTGCGGTGAAGATGGGCCTCTTTACGGAGACCGGTGAGCTCCTCGAAAAGTGGGATATCCGTACCGATGTGTCCGAGAGCGGTATACATATTATCCCGTCCATCGCAAAATCCGTGAGCGACAACATCGAGCGCCACACCCTGGACAGGAAAAATATCCTGGGCATCGGCATGGGCGTGCCCGGCTGCGTTCTCGAGGGGGGCTTCTGCACCTGCGTGAACCTGGGCTGGAACAACTACCCTGCCCCCGGCACTCTCCGGAGCCTGACCGGGCTGGAGGTCCGCTGCGCCAACGACGCCAACTGCGCCGCCCTGGGCGAGGCCTGGCTGGGCAGCGGCAAGGGCCATAAGGACGTGGTCATGATA
The DNA here is from genome assembly GCA_017400415.1 of Oscillospiraceae bacterium. GTDB lineage: Bacteria > Bacillota > Clostridia > Oscillospirales > Oscillospiraceae > RUG626. The sequence goes on along the minus strand of JAFPTE010000142.1, from coordinate 3,143 downwards.
ACCCTGGGCACCGGGGTCGGCGGCGGCATCATCCTGAACGGGAAGATCCACACCGGCATCCACGGCGCCGCCGGCGAGCTGGGCCACATCCCCGTCAATCCCAGGGAGACACGGCTCTGCAACTGCGGCAACCGGGGCTGCCTGGAGATGTACACCTCCGCCAACGGCAACGTGCGCCTGGCCATGGACTATCTGCAGGAGGTGGATACCCCCTCGCCCCTGCGGACTGCGGAGCGCATCAACTCCAAGCTGTGCTGGGACCTGGCCATTGCCGGCGACCCGGTGGCCGTGGAAATCGCCCGCCGGTTTTCCGACTACCTGGGCATGGGCCTTGCCATGATTGCCAATATCATCGACCCGGAGGCCATCATCATAGGCGGCGGCGTCTCCCGCACCGGCGAGCCCCTGCGGGCCATGGTGGAGAGCTACTTCAGAAAGTACGCCTTCCACGCCGTCCGGAATATAGATATCTCCATCGCCCAGCTGGGCAACGACGCCGGAATCTACGGCTGCGTGAAGATGCTTCTGGACTGATACATATAAAAGCGGAGCCTGGCCTTGGCTGGGCTCTTTTTCCGTTTCGGAGGTAAAAAATGCGGAAAATCGACCTGATAACCGGCTTTCTGGGGGCAGGGAAGACGACCCTGCTCATAAAATACGTCCGGCAGCTCCTGGCGGACGGGATAAAGACCGCCGTGGTGGTCAACGACCACGGGGCCGTTAACGTGGATATGGTGCTCCTGCGCCAGGCCCTGGGCAGCTCCGTGGGCCTGGAGATGGTGCTGGGGGACGGGGACCCGGGCTGCCATAAGCGGCGCCTGCGGGCAAAGCTCATCGCCCTGGCCATGGAGAGCTGGGAGCGGGTGGTGGTGGAGCCCTCCGGCGTCTTCGAGGCGGAGGAGTTCTTCGACCTTCTGCATGAGGAGCCCCTGGACCGGTTCTATGAGCTGGGCAGCGTCATGGCGGTCATAGATTCCCGGCCCATGGCCGAATCCGCCGCTTCCGCCCGCTATCTTCTGGCCGAGCAGGTGAAGGACGCCGGCGCCGTCGTCATGAGCAAGAGCCAGCTGGCAAGCCTTAAGGAGCGGCGGCAGGCGGTGGCGGCGGTCAATTCCGCCCTGAGCCAGTTTCGCTGCGGCAGGGTGCTCCGTTACGGTGAAGTGCTCCATAAGAGCTGGGATAAGCTCACCCGGGGGGACCTGCGGCGGCTCCGGGAGGCCGGACGGCAGTTCTGGGATATGGAGCGGCCCGCCCTGGGGGATGACTACATGACCTTTACCTATCTGAACACGGGCCTGAGGGCGGAAAAGCTCCTGGCCTCGGCCCCGGAGATTTTTTCCCGGCCGGAGATATACGGCTCGGTTACCAGGATAAAGGGCTCCGTCCGCAGGGGAGACGGCCAGTGGCAGCAGCTCAATCTGACCGCCGGGGAGCAGACTTCGGAGGAAACGGCCCTGGGCCAGGACTGTATAATCGTTATAGGCCGGCAGCTTGACCGCCAGGCCCTGGACGGGCTTCTGGGCAGAAGCCTGAAATAAAACCACACCCGACAGGCAAACTGTCGGGTTTTTTCTTGCGAAGATAATATAGTTTGTGCATTTGCATGGGAGATGCACAATTTCAACTTGACAAGGAGGGGGCCGTGCGGTTATACTGGTAACAATGGCGGTACTTCAAGCTTCAAGCTCCTTGATAGCGGTGGTACAGCCCGCACATTTGTGTGAATAAAGCTGAAAAGCTTAAACTAACGGAGGAACAAGCCATGAAAACAAAAGCGCTCTCAGTACTGTTAGTGCTGGCAATGCTCGTAGGCCTTCTGGTGGTCCCCGCCGGGGCTGCGGAAGAGGATTACGGCATTGCCTTCCTTGAAGAGAAGAATCACACGGAGAACGACGACATCGCCGAATTCGGCCTTTATGTAAAGGGCAACCCCATCAGCGGCGGTTTCGGCATCGTCATTTCCGTGGACTCCACCAAGCTGGACATCGTTCAGTTCTCCAGCAAGGAAGTCTACACCATTACCGACAGCAAAGGTGAGCTGGGCGGAGAGGACGGCTCCTCAAAGTTCAGAGGCGCCCTTGCCAAGAATGAGGATGAGGACAACTATGCCGAGGGCATCAAGCTCTACGGCTATAAGATCTCTGAAGACAGAAACCTGATTCTCATCCAGGGCCAGCTTGCTGCCAAGCAGAACTTTACCGAGCTGTTCAGGCTTTTCAAGGTCCGCTTCCAGGTCAAGACGGGCCAGACCCTTGATAAGAACTCCATTGTTATCGCCTCCGCTGCGGAAGCTGACCAGATGAGCATGTCCGACGCTGCCGAGGTCAGTGACGGCGTTAAGGAGTACGGCTATAACTACACCAACGGCACCGCCAGCTCCATGGCGGCACCTGAGATTACATACGAGGGAAGCGACCAGGAGCCCTCCACCCCCGAGACTCCCCTCACCGGCATTAACCTGAGTGCGGATAAGACCGCCGTCACCATCGACACTGCCGCAGATCAGGTCATCACCTTCACCGCCGGGCCTGTTCCTGCAGAAGCAGCCCTGGGTGAGGTCACCTATAAGCTCTATGACGCCGCAACCGGCGGCGATGAGTATGTGAAGCAGGGCGTCACCCTCTCCGGCAATAAGCTCACCGTATCCCCCGCTGCCGCCAAGATCCTGGCCGCCACCGACCACACTGTCTACGTGGAGGCCCAGAGCGGCACCGTCAAGTCCGGCAGAGTTGAGATAACCATTACCAGGCCCGCCTCTGTGGCCACCGCCGTTACCGTGACCCCCGCCTCCGGAGAGGCCGAGGTTCCCGCTGACGACACCCCCGCCACTGTCAGCTTTACCGCCGCTGTTACCGACCAGTTCGGCGTTGACATGACCTCCGGCGCAGCCGTCACCTGGAGCCTGACCCCCGCCGACGCCAATGTGACCGTGACTGACGGCGTTGTCACCGTTGCCAAGGGCGCCGCCGCCGGTGATTACACTGTTACCGCCGCCGTGGGCGAGAAGAGCGGCACTGCCACCCTGTCCGTCACCAAGGCCGGACAGAAGGCCACCACCATCGAGCTTGACAAGACCACCGTGAGCCTGACCGTGGACGGCGAGACCGACAAGACCGACACCGTCACCGCCACCGTCAAGGACC
>JAFPTE010000141.1 GCA_017400415.1 Oscillospiraceae bacterium | reverse complement strand
TCTCCGTCAATATCGACGGGATGGAGTGTTATGCTCCCAACGATGTTGATATCGACCTGATAGAAATAAAATAATACCGGCCGCAGCACGGAGGAATATAAATGAGAGAAGCTAAATGGAAGGACTATGAGCTTATCGACTGCTCTGACGGAGAACGTCTTGAGCGCTGGGGAGACATTATCCTGATAAGACCGGACCCCCAGATAATCTGGAAAACCGGTCATAATGATCCCCGTTGGAAAAACGCCAATGCAAGATATCTTCGCAGCTCCAGCGGCGGAGGCTCCTGGCAGTATTACAAAAAGCTGCCTGAGCAGTGGACTATAACCTACGGTGATCTTACCTTCGGCATCAAGCCCATGGGTTTCAAGCACACAGGGGTGTTTCCTGAGCAGGCTGTCAACTGGGATTTCGCCGCAGAGAAGATACGCTCAGCCAAACGTCCGTTAAAAATTCTGAATATGTTTGCCTACACGGGTGCGGCTACGCTTGCCTGTCTCAACGCCGGAGCCTCAGTGGCTCATGTTGACGCATCAAAGGGCATGGTGCAGTGGGCTAAGGAAAACGCATCCCTCAGCGGGCTTTCAGACAGACCTGTGCGCTGGCTGGTGGATGACTGTGTAAAGTTTGTTCAGCGTGAGCAGCGCAGGGGAAACAAATATGATGGTATAATCATGGACCCTCCGTCCTATGGCAGAGGACCGGGCGGCGAGGTTTGGAAGTTAGAGGAGCAGCTTTTTTCGCTTGTAGAGCTATGCATGCCCATACTGTCCGACAATGCTGAATTTTTTATACTCAATTCCTATACTACAGGCTTGTCGCCGTCTGTTATGGAGTATCTCCTTGGGGTCATGCTGATTCCACGCTTTGGCGGCAGTGTGTCAAGCTCTGAAATAGGCTTGCACGTGACAAGCACAGGACTCTCCCTTCCCTGCGGCAGCACTGCCCTCTGGGTCGGGGGGGCAGATGACCTGATTTCCTGATTGGCTGCTCGTGGTTGGTAGTTGCTCGTGGTTGGTAGTTCTCTCCAAAAACATCAACACAAAAGTTTCGCTCAAGCCTTTTCAAAGGCTTGCAGGGTCGAGGGGCGGCGCCCCTCGTGGGAGGTTCGGAGGGTGAAATCCTCCGAGAAATAAAGGCGGGTGTTTATTTGGGTTCATTTATAGAGGTAAAGGATTTGTACTTTAAGTACGAGGAGGAGCAGGACGGAAAGGAGCCGGATTTTGCTCTGAAGGGTGTAAGCCTGAACGTAACAAGGGGAGAATTTGTTGCCGTTGTCGGTCATAACGGTTCGGGAAAGTCTACCCTTGCAAAACATTTTAATGCGATCTATCTTCCAACTACGGGAGATATCTTTGTTGACGGTATGAACACAAAGGACGACGACCGTGTGTTTGATATAAGAAAAAAGGTAGGACTTGTTCTGCAAAACCCCGATAACCAGATAGTTGCAGGGGTAGTGGAGGAGGACGTGGCGTTCGGGTGCGAAAACCTGGGAGTGCCGCCTAAAGAGATAAGACGCCGTGTGGATGAGGCGCTCAAAGCCGTGGATATGTACGAGTATAAGCTGCATTCTCCCGATAAGCTCTCAGGAGGTCAGAAGCAGAGGATTGCCATTGCCGGTATCATAGCTATGGAGCCGGAATGTATTGTTCTTGATGAACCTACCGCCATGCTTGACCCCAGAGGCCGTGATGAGGTAATGACC
>JAFPTE010000140.1 GCA_017400415.1 Oscillospiraceae bacterium | reverse complement strand
GGGCTCCTGGGCGATTTTCAGAATATCCCGGACCTTGTCCACGGGCATATTCATCTCCTCGGCAATCTCCTCCGGGCTGGGGTCATGGCCCAGCTCCTGCAGGAGCTGACGGGACACACGGATGACCTTGTTGATGGTCTCCACCATGTGGACCGGGATACGGAGGGTGCGGGCCTGGTCCGCAATGGCTCTGGTGATGGCCTGGCGGATCCACCAGGTGGCGTAGGTGGAGAACTTATAGCCCTTCTGGTAATTGAACTTGTCCACCGCCTTGATAAGGCCCAGGTTGCCCTCCTGGATAAGGTCAAGGAACTGCATGCCGCGGCCCACGTAGCGCTTTGCGATGGAGACCACCAGGCGCAGGTTGGCCTCCGCCATCTGCTGCTTCGCCTTCTCGTCACCGGCGGCCATTCTCTCTGCCAGCTCCACCTCTTCATCGGGGTTGAGCAGACGTACCTTGCCGATCTCCTTCAGGTACATGCGCACCGGGTCGTCAATGGCGAAGGAGTCGATCATGGCGTCCGTGTCCTCGAGCTCCTCCTTGGTTATTTCCTCGATTTCACTGATCTCCTCAATCTCCGGCAGGTCAACGTCGTCCATTATCTCCAGGGGCTCTTCCTCGGTGGTCTCGATTCCAAGGCGGTCAAGAGTCTCATAGAACTTGTCCATAATATCCTGAGACAGGTTGAGCTCCTCGATTACAGAAAGCTCCTTGGCGGTCAGGGAGCCCTTCTTCTTGCCCTCGTCGATGAGGGCAGTGAGCTTCTCCGCAATTATCTGTTCCTTGGTCTTCTCCTCCTTGGGAGCCTCCTCTTCCGCCGCTTTCTCGTTTACCGTTTCGTTCTCCTCAACCTCGGCGTTTTCCAGCTCGTGCTTTTCCATATCCATATCTTAACCTCCATAACCCTTCTGAGTTCTTAATTTATCTGCTATCTCTCTTAAATCCTGCTCCTGTGCAGGCTTTTTAAGCGACTTAAGCCGTGCAATATAGTCGCTGCAGGCTGCAGCGGCATTGGCCGCCGTCATTGGCGCAGCGGCAAGGGAAGTGAGCTCGGAGGCCTCCTCGCTCTTCTCCACGGTTGTGAGCACTGACGACAGGTCTATATTATCCCCGGCTCTGTATCTGGCGGCTATGTAGGAGAAAACCCTGCCCAGGAACGGAGAGGTAAAGTCGCTCTCGTCAATCTGAATGGTGCCGCAGATACCCGGGTCCGCAAGCATGCAGCGGATAATGCCCTTTTCCGCCACGGCGGAGGCCGGGTCCTCATACTTCATTTTGCTGACGCCGGGGGCTGTGACGCTGCCCCGCATCTCCTGCTTTTCCTGCTTGCGTCTGGCGGCGCTCATTCGCTTATCGATGGTCTTTTTGACCTCCGAGGCCAGGGCCTCCGGGCTGACGCCTACCTCCTCCGCAACCTTGCGGCAGTACATATCGCGCTCAACCACGTTCCGCAGGGTGGCAAGGATCTCGGCGGCCTCGGTAACGTAACCCAGCTTCCCGTCCGTGGTGCCCAGGTCATACTTGCTCCCGGCGGCCAGAAGGCGGTATTCAACGTGGTTTTCGCTGCGCTCCAAAAGGAGCTGGAAGGCATCGGGCCCACGGCTTTTTATGAACTCATCCGGGTCCTTGGCTCCCTCCACCCGCAGAATGCGGCAGCTTATGCCGGTCTTGTCGAAGATTCCTATTGCACGCTGGGCGGCCTTCTGTCCGGCGGTATCGTTATCGTAGGCAACCACCACCTGGCTTGTGTACCGGCTCATAAGCCGGGCCTGCTCCTCTGTCAGGGCTGTGCCCAGGCTGGCCACGGCGCAGTCAAACCCCGCCTGGTGGAGACTTACAACGTCAATATTCCCCTCTGCCAGGATAAGCATACCGCGTTTTGACTTTTTTGCAAGATTCAGGGCAAAAAGGTTCCGGCTCTTGGAGAAAACCGGCGTATCGGGGCTGTTCAGATATTTAGGCTCCCCGTCCCCCAGAATACGGCCGGAGAAGCCGATAACGCTGCCCCGGACGTCAATGACAGGGAACATCAGGCGGTTCCGGAAGGCATCATAAATTCCGCCGTTCTTTCCCCGCTTGGCAAGGCCGCCCTCTACCATCTGGACCTCCGTGAAGCCCTTCTTTTTCAGAGCGTCGGTCATATAGTTCCACTCATCCGGGGCGGCTCCCAGACCGAAGCGGGTGACCATTTTGGGCGATATCCCTCTTCTGCGTATGTAATCCACCGCCAGGGAGCCCTTCTCGGTCTTAAGGGTCTCAAAGTATAGACGGGCGGCCTCTTTATTTAGTTCCAAAAGCCTCTGTCGCCGGGAACGTATCTCCTCCGGCGTATCGTCAGGAGGAAGCTCCATGCCGGCCCTGCGGCACAGGATGGCCACGGCGTCCATGAAGCCCACGTTCTCGATTTCCATTATGAAGTTTATAACTCCGCCGCCCTTGCCGCAGCCGAAGCAGTGATAGATCTGCCGGTCCTGGTTGACGGAGAAGGACGGGGTTTTTTCCGAGTGGAAGGGGCACAGGCCGAAGAGATTGCTGCCGGAGCGCTTATTGAGCGCCACATAGTCGGAGACCACGTCAACAATATCGTTCCGGGCCACAAGCTCGTCCAGAAAGCCATCAGGCAGCGGCATTTTCCTCCCCCTTCTTGAAAATCATTTCACCATCCATGCCTTGGGAACAAATATATCCTCATGCACGGCGATGGCATAGGTGTCCGTCATGCCGGCCACATAGTCGCAGACAGCACGGCGCAGACCATCCCTGTCCGCAATGGCGGCGAACTCCCGGCCCATCAGGTCGGGGTTGCGGTAATAATGATCATAAATACCGGAGATTAGGCCAAGGACCTTCCGCTCCTCGCCCTTGACCACCGGATTGTGGTAAACATTCTCGTTAAGATAGGCGTAAAAGGCATCCACGGCGTGGCCCACCTTCTCGCCCATGTGCACCGGGCCCTTATCGCAGCCCTGCTGGATAACGTCACTGACGATAGTGTTTATGCGCATGGAATAGCGCCTGCCCAGGACCTCCCGGACCTCACCGGGGATGTCCTCCTCCCGGAGGATACCGGCACGGATGGAATCATCCACGTCGTGGTTTATGTAGGCAATCTTGTCCGCCAGACGCACCAGCTGCCCTTCAAGGGTGGCAGCCAGGGGGTCGCAGGTGTGGCGCAGTATGCCGTCCCGTACCTCATAGGTAAGGTTCAGTCCCCTGCCGTCCTTTTCCAGCACGTCCACCACCCGCAGGCTCTGCTCATAGTGGCGGAAGCCACCCACGTCCTTCATAAGCTCGTTCAGGGCACGTTCTCCGGCGTGGCCGAAGGGAGTGTGTCCCAGGTCGTGACCCAGGCCGATAGCCTCGGTCAGGTCCTCATTGAGCCTCAGGGCCCGGGCCATGGTTCGGGCGACTCTGGTGACCTCCAGGGTGTGGGTGAGCCTTGTGCGGTAGTGGTCCCCCTCAGGGTCCAGAAACACCTGGGTCTTCTGCTTCATGCGGCGGAAGGCCTTGGAGTGAGTGATACGGTCCACGTCCCGCTGAAAGGCGGTGCGGACGTCGTCCTCCTCCTCTGAGATGCGCCGGCCGGCAGTATTGACGGCACGGACCCCCCTGGGTCCTACCACCAGCTCCTCAAGCCTCTGAGTTTCCTCACGAATATTCACGCTCCCGGCCTCCTCTCAACATATTTTACGCCGCAGCTGCAAAAAATCCTTTTTTAATCTTGGATTTTAACGGGCCGCATGCCCTCACCCAGCACATTCACGGTTCCCCGGCCGCTGGTAAGCTCCGTTACTCGCTTACGAAACTCCTCCAGCTCCTGCTCTGTCATGGCTGCGTAAACGGTCACATCGGCGCCGAAGACCGTGTTCTCCTCCCGGCCGCCGCAGCGGCCAAGCTCCTGCCTCATGCGGTCCAGAAGGTTATAGGGGCACTGGACGGATACGCTCTTCAAAAGGAGCATCTGCGCCCTGCCGGCGCTTTCCAGGGCAAGGGCGGCAGCGTGGGAATAGGCCCGGGTAAGGCCGCCGGTACCCAGCAGGGTGCCGCCGAAGTACCGGGTCACCACGCACAGAAAGTCACTGATATCCAACGCTCGGAACACGTTCAGAACCGGCATGCCGGCGGTGCCTGTGGGCTCTCTGTCGTCGGTATAGCGGGTTATGCCGTTTCTTTTTATGCTGTAGGCATAGACGTTGTGGCTGGCGTCAAAGTGGAGCTCACGCATCTCCTTAATGTGGGTCAGAGCCTCCTCCTCGGTGGAAACGGGCCAGACCCGGCCGATAAACCGGGAGCGCTTCTCCGTAAACTCCGCCTGTCCGAAGGCGGCGGGCACCAGATATCCGTTCATTGCGCTCAAACCTCCGCAGCGTAGTCCCGGACTCTTCCCCAGAGCTCCGGCTTGATTATAACGTCTGCCTCTATAAAGCCTTCAAGGTACTGAAGGTTCAAAACCTCCGCCTCCCGGTGAAGAAGCTCCATAAGGCCACCGTCGGTATAGGGAATGCGCAGGGTCACTCTCTTCCTGCCCCGGCCCAGAATCTCGCTTATGCGGGAAACAAGGGCGTCTCTCCCCTCGCCTGTTTTTGCGGAGATAACGACGCAGTCCGGCCCGGAGGGCAGGAGCGAGGGTGCCGGGCAGATATCCGCCTTGTTGAAAATTCTGAGGACCGGCGTGCCGGAGGCGCCCAGCTCACTTATGAGCCCCTCCACCACCTCCATCTGAAGCTCATACTCCGGATTGGCGGCGTCTATAACATGGAGCAGGATATCGGCGTACTTAAGCTCCTCAAGGGTGGCCTTAAAGGCCTCCACCAGGTGGTGGGGCAGCTTTCTTATAAAGCCCACCGTGTCGGAGAGCAGCACCTCCTGACCCGGGGCAAGAGTCAGCTTCCGGGTAGTGGTGTCCAGGGTATCGAAAAGCCGGTTGTTGGCAGGGATGTCTGAATCCGTCAGCAGGTTCAGAAGGGTGCTCTTCCCGGCGTTGGTGTAGCCCACCAGAGCCGCCACGGCAACGCCGTTTTTCTCCCGTTGTCTCCGCTGGGTGGAGCGGACCCGCCGGACCTCCTCCAGGTCCTCCTGGAGCTTCTGTATCTTCCGGCGGATGTGACGCCGGTCCGTCTCCAGCTGGGTCTCGCCGGGGCCTCTGGTGCCGATGGGCGAGGAGCCGCCGGAGGCGGTCTGACGGACCAGGTGGGTCCACATGCCCGTGAGCCGGGGAAGCATGTACTTATACTGAGCCAGCTCCACCTGAAGCCGGCCCTCCTTTGTCCTGGCGCGTTGGGCAAAGATATCCAGGATAAGCTGGGTCCTGTCGATCACATGCTTGCCCAGGTCATCCTCCAGAGCCCTTGTCTGGGAGGGCGACAGCTCATTGTCAAAAACCGCCAGGTCGCAGCCGTTTGCCTCCATAAGCTCACGGAGCTCCTCAACCTTGCCGCCGCCGATGAAGGTCCTGGGGTCCGGGGTCTTCTTGTTCTGGAGCATTTTTGCAAAGCTCCTGCCCCCTGCAGTTTCCAGCAGGGCCTCCAGCTCGTCCATGCTTTCGTCGGTGGAGCGCTCGCCCTCCTCCATAATGTCGGCGGCAAGGCCCACAAGCACCGCTTTTTCCCGAATGTTCTCTTCCAAATCAATCCCTCGTTCACTATCAGATACAGCAAAGCCGCCGCAGTTGGGTTTCCCCGGCTACGGCGGAATTCTTGCGGCTTAGAGTTCAAAATCCTTATCGGTAAAGGTGTAAACCTTCCCGCAGTAACGGCAGCGGACCTCAATCCGCTTATCCTCCTCCAGCATTGTCCGAAGCTCGCTGCGGTCAATGCCGGCTATGGCATCATTTATCTTCTCCCGGCTGCAATAGCACTTGTAGCAAACCGGGTCCTCCTCCAGTATCTCCGGCTCAAAGCCCTCAAGAACGCCGTAAATAAGGTCCTCCAGGCTTCCGGAGGTAAGGGCCCCGGTGACGGGCCCCACCCGGCGGATGTTCCTTTCAAGCTTATCTGCAATATCTGCCGGTGCGCCGGGCATAAGCTGGACAACGTATCCCCCGGCGGCCTTTACGGACTGGTCCGTATCCACCAGAACGCCCAGGCCGCAGGCGGAGGGCACCTGGTCGGAGACGAAGAAATACTTGGTAAAGTCCTCGGCAATCTCGCCGCTGACAAGCTCCACGCTGCCGTTATAGGGCTCACCGGAGCCCATGTCCCGCATAACCGTCAGCATGCCGTTTGTGCCCACGGCGCCGCCTACGTTCAGGTGGCCGTCCGGCTTCAGGGGCAGGTCCACATGAGGATTCTGGACGTAGGCCCTCACGTTACCCTTCTCATCCCCGGTCACAAGTATGGTGCCCACAGGGCCGCCGCCGTTTATGCGGGCGGTGAGAGAGGCGCCTTCAAACTTCATGGCGTTGGACATGATGCTGACGGCGGCCATGGTGCGGCCCATGGCTGCAGTGACCACAGGCAGGGTGCGGTGAATCTGCCTGGCCTCCTCCGTCATATCCCGGGAGGAAACTGCGGCAATTTTAACAAAGCCATCTGCGGAGATGGCGCGAAGAATTCTGTCCATTATACGTTCCTTCTGGCGGATATGAAAATCCGCCCTTCCTTCTCCTCCGGAGGCGCCGGCCTCAGGTCGCCGAAGGTCATGATTTCGCTAAAGCCCTGCTTTTTGAGCTTCCCGGTCAGATCTTCAACCGTGTGGATATACTCCCGGTGCTCCTCCTCCTGCCGGCGCCAGAGCTTCCCCTGCCGGGAGAAGATATCGACGCCGTATTCCAGGGCACTCCCGTCCTCGCTGAGCCAGGTGCGCCACAGGCACAGAACGTCATCGGTCTCGTCCACGTAGACCTGGCCGTCCTGTCCTCTCAGCTTATAGGGCGAGTTTATATCGAAGACAAGCACGCCGCCCGGCTCAATGAAGAGATGGAGCCTGTGAAAAACCTCCTCCAGGCTCTCCCCCGGCACGTAATTGATGCCGTCCAGGGAGCAGTAGGCGGCATTCACGGTGCCGTATAGGTCCAGCTCCGTCATGCTCTGCTGAAGGGTCAGAGGCATAGCTGCGCCCTCCAGGGAGTAAAACCTCTCCATTGCCTCGCTGAGCATCTCCGGAGAGCTGTCCACGGCTATCATCTCGTAGCCTCGCTCTGCCATTATGGCAGTCAGAGTGCCGGTGCCGCAGGCCAGGTCCAGAACGGTCTCCGGCCTTATGCCGTACTTCTCCCAGAGCTTCTCATAGAAGTCCGCAAAGGCCTCGTAGGGCACGTCTCTGGTAAGCTCATTGTAAAACGGAGCCAAGGGCGAGTAGGCGGTCAATCCTCTTTTTCCTTTCTGTCGAGCTCAGTGGGGCCAAGACGGTCAAAGGCCATGTTGAAGCCGCCGGAGCCGTATCTCAGGCTGCGGTTTACACGGCTTATTGTGGCGCTGGAGGCGCCGGTCTCCTGAAGGATGTCGTTGTAGCTCATCCCCCGGTCCAGCCGCAGGGCAACATTGAAGCGCTGCTCGATTGCCTGGAGCTCCGTGATGCTGCAGAGGTCCTCAAAAAACTTCTTGCACTCTTCAACGGAGCGGAGCGTCAGTATTGCCTCGTAAAGGTCGTCGCTCTTCTTGTTTCTGTCGATTTTATTCATTCCCCGGTATCCCCTATTGTTATTGTTTTATTTTTTGGGCCTGGGCCCTTTTTGCTGCTTCTTCCTCCTCAAGCTGCCGATAGGCCACCTTGCCCACCAGGGTCTTGGGGAGTGTGTCACGGAATTCAAGCTCTCTGGGCATGGCATACTTTGCAATGCGCTTTCTGGCGTAGGCCATAATGCTCTCCCGGGTCTCCTCCGTGGCGGGAACGCCGGGCTTCAGAGTTACAAAGGCCTTCACTGCCTGCATGCGGTAATCATCGGGCACGCCGATAACGCAGCTCATCTGAACAAGCTCGTTTCCGTCCAGTATGTTTTCCAGCTGGGCGGGATAGATGTTGTAGCCGGAGGACACAATCATTCTCTTCATGCGCCCTCTGAAGAAGATAAAGCCGTCCTGGTCCATGGTGCCCAGATCCCCCGTATAGACCCAGTCAAGGCCGTCGGCGTGGTGCTGCAGAGTCCTGGCGGTCTCCTCCGGGTTGTGAAGGTACTCCTTCATGACCGTGGGGCCGGAGAGCAGTATTTCGCCCTCCTGGCCGTAGGGCAGCTCCTCATCGGTGCCTGGCTTAACGATTTTGATGTAGGTATCCGGGAACGGCAGGCCTATGCTGCCCTCCTTGAACATATGGGGCGGAGTCAGGCAGCAGGCGGTGACGGTCTCCGTTGTGCCGTAGCCCTCCCGGACCTGGACCATGGCGTTGTGGTCGTAAAGGAACTTATCAAGCTTCTTTTTTAGCTCCACAGACAGGGAATCGCCGCCGGAGAAGACGCCCTTCAGGCAGCTCAGGTCCGCCTTGTCCATGGAATCCAGCCGCAGCAGGGCCTCGTAGAGAGTGGGCACACCGGCAATGAAATTGCAGCGGTACTTTGTTATAAGCTTGCCGTAGCTCTTTGCGTTGAAGCGGGGCACCAGAATGCATCTGCCGCCGTTTGCCAGCATGCTGTGGATGCACACGCCAAGGCCGAAAATCGATCAGACGTTTGGTGTAGGGATCCTGCGGATGGCGGATGACCTCGTCCGGGACGCCCTGTTCCACGACCTTCCCCTTGTACAGCACCAGCACGCGGTTGCAGAACTGCTGCACCAGGG
>JAFPTE010000139.1 GCA_017400415.1 Oscillospiraceae bacterium | reverse complement strand
GATGGGGGTTGCCACCTTCCAGCCCAGAGCCTGGGCGGCATAGCCCAGATGGACCTCAAGGACCTGGCCGATATTCATACGGGAAGGAACGCCCAGGGGGTTCAGGCAGATATCCAGCGGAGTGCCGTCGGGCAGGTAGGGCATATCCTCCTTGGGCAGGATGCGGGAGACGACGCCCTTGTTGCCGTGGCGGCCGGCCATCTTATCGCCAACGGAAATCTTGCGCTTCTGGGCGATATAGACACGGACGACCATATTGACGGAGGGGCTCAGCTCATCGCCGTTTTCTCTGGTGAAGACCTTCACGTCCACAACGATGCCGCTCTCGCCGTGAGGCACCTTAAGGGAGGTGTCACGGACTTCCCTGGCCTTCTCGCCGAAGATGGCCCGCAGGAGCCGCTCCTCAGCGGTCAGGTCGGTCTCGCCCTTGGGTGTAACCTTACCCACAAGGATGTCGCCTGCGTGGACCTCGGCGCCTACGGAGATGATTCCACGGTCGTCAAGGTACTTAAGTGCGTCCTCGCCAACGCCGGGGATGTCTCTGGTGATTTCCTCAGCGCCCAGCTTGGTGTCACGGGCGTCAATCTCGTGCTCCTCAATGTGGATGGAGGTGAAAACGTCCTCCATGGCCAGGCGCTCGTTAAGAAGGATAGCGTCCTCGTAATTGTATCCTTCCCAGGTAGTAAAGCCTACCAGCAGGTTCTTTCCAAGGGAGATCTCGCCGCCGGAGGTGGCGGGGCCGTCGGCCAGGACGGTCTTGTACTGCACTCTCTCCCCTACCTTGACGATGGGGCGCTGATTGATGCAGGTGCCCTGGTTGGAGCGGGCGAACTTTATAAGGTGATAATCCTTTATCTCGCCGGAGTCATACTTGACGGTGACGCAGTTGGCGTCCACATAGGTGACGACGCCGTCGCCCTCGGCAATGACCACAACGGCGGAGTCCACGGCGCACTTGTGCTCGATACCGGTGGCCACGATGGCGGCCTCGGTGGTCAGCAGGGGCACTGCCTGACGCTGCATGTTTGCGCCCATCAGAGCACGGTTACCGTCGTCGTTCTCCAGGAAGGGAATCATGGCGGAGGCCACGGAGACCATCATTCTGGGGGATATATCGACGTAGTCGACTCTGCTCTTGTCAACCTCAACGATCTCGTCTCTGTGGCGGCAGACGATACGCTTGTTTACGAAGCAGCCGTTCTCGTCCAGGGGCTCATTGGCCTGGGCCACAACGAAGCGGTCCTCCTGGTCGGCGGAGAGGTAATCCACCTTATCGGTGACACGGCCGGTCTCCTTGTCAACCTGCTGATAGGGGGCCACCAGGAAGCCGTACTCATTGACCTTGGCATAGGAGGCCAGGTAAGAGATAAGGCCGACGTTGGGGCCTTCAGGGGTCTCAATGGGGCACATACGGCCGTAATGGCTGTAGTGAACGTCACGGACGTCGAAGGAGGCTCTCTCTCTGCTCAGACCGCCGGGGCCCAGAGCGGAAAGACGGCGCTTGTGGGTCAGCTCGGCCAGAGGGTTGGTCTGGTCCATGAACTGGCTCAGGGGGCTGGAGCCGAAGAACTCCTTGATGGCGGCGGTTACGGGGCGGATATTGATAAGGCTCTGGGGAGTGACAACGTCCAGATCCTGAAGGGTCATGCGCTCACGGATAACCCTCTCCATACGGGCGAAGCCCACACGGAACTGGTTCTGCAGCAGCTCGCCCACGCTGCGCATGCGGCGGTTGCCCAGGTGGTCGATGTCGTCAGCCTCGCCGGCGCCGTGGGCCAGGTTGCCCAGGTAGCAGACGGAGGCGTAGATATCGTCGGGAATGATGAACTTGGGGATAAGCAGGTCGATGTTCTGCTTGATGGCGTCCTTCAGCTCCTGGCCGGAATACTTCTCCAGCAGGTCCTTGAGGATGATCCAGCGGACACGCTCCTTGATTCCCAGCTCCATGGGGTCGAAATCCACGAAATGGTCAAGCCAGACCATGCCGTTGCCGAAGACCTTGATTTCCTTGTCGCCGTCGCCCTTGATCCAGGCCTCGATGACGCCGATCCTATCAAGCTCCTCTGCCCTGTCACGGGTCAGGGTCTCGCCCTCGTCGGCGATAATCTCGCCGGTGACCAGGTCAGCAAGGGGCCGGGTCAGGGTCTTGCCCACAAGGCGGTTCCAGACAGCCAGCTTCTTGTTGTACTTATAGCGGCCGGCGGTGGAGATATCGTAGCGGTGGGGGTCAAAGAACAGGTTGAAGAGCAGGGTCTCGGCAGAATCCACTGTGGGGGGATCGCCGGGGCGCAGACGGCGGTAGATTTCCAGAAGGGAGTCCTCTCTGGTGGTGCAGGTGTCCTTCTCAATGGTGGACACGATGCGCTCATCATCGCCGAATATCTCACGAAGCTGCTCATTGGTGACACAGCCCACCTCGCCGCCGGTCATGGACAGCCAGGTGTAGGGCTCGTCCGTTCTCTGGCCGATGGCACGGAGGAAGCAGGTAATGGGGAGCTTGCGGTTCTTGTCGATGCGGACGTTGAACATATCCTGGGAGTCGGTCTCATACTCCAGCCAGGCGCCTCTGTAAGGGATAACGGTGGTGGCATAGACGTGGAGATTGGTCTTGTCAACGTTCTTTTCATAGTACACGCCGGGAGAACGGACAATCTGGGAGACCACAACACGCTCAGCGCCGTTGATGACGAAGGTGCCGCCCTCTGTCATGAGGGGGAAATCGCCCATGAAAATCTCCTGCTCCTTGATCTCCTCGGTCTCCTTGTTGCGCAGGCAGACGGAAACCTTAAGCGGAGCTGCATAGGTCACGTCCCTGGCCTTGCACTCCTCTACGGAGTACTTGGGCGGCTCATCCATCTTGAAGTCCACAAAGGTGAGCTCAAGATTCCCGGAAAAGTCAGTGATTGCGGCCACGTCCTTGAAAACCTCACGCAGTCCGGTTTCAAGGAACCATTTGTAGGAATCTCTCTGGATTTCCAGAAGGTCAGGCATGTCCTGAATCTCCTGGGACTTGGCAAAGCTCTTTCTCAGCGTCTTGCCATACCAAACGTCCTTCGGCAACTTGCTTCACTCCTTAAAGTAAGAATACAAAATGATACGCCGGGATAAGTTGACGGTTTTAGGAACTTACCCCTTGATTTTCCCTCTTGAGGTGTTATACTAAGTACGTTAAGAGGGAGAAAACGCTTCTATCCAGCATATAAAGCGTTTTATTCTAACATTTTTTCTAAATTGTGTCAAGAGTTTTGGCGGCGAAAGGTCACTTTCGCCGTTTTTTATATATTCCCTCCCTTTACCGGGCCATTTTTCTGTAATTTAACGAAAAATAGGAGTTGACAAAAAAAGAATTTCTGGTATAATCGTTCATGTTCCTGTGCGGGAGTGCTGGAATAGGTAGACAGGCACGTTTGAGGGGCGTGTGTCAATAGACGTGTGAGTTCAAGTCTCATCTCCCGCACCACAGATAAGCACTTGCAAATGCAAGTGCTTATTTCTTTATTGGAGGTTATCATGTTCAGAGAGGTTGCAAGAAAAAAGCAGGCCCTTGACGCAGAAAAGAGCATAGAGCTCCTCAAAACCGCACGGCGGGGCGTTCTGGCCGTCCTGGGTGACGACGGATATCCCTATGCCGTCCCCCTCAACCACTTCTACTGCCCCGAGGACGGAAAGCTCTATTTTCACAGCGGCATGACCGGCCACAAGCTGGACGCCATCGCCCGCTGCCCCAAGGTCTCCTATAACGTCATAAGCGAAGGCCGGAGGCTGGACGGGAACTGGTATCTGGAGTTTGACAGCGTCACCGTTTTCGGCAAGGTGGAGATTATAACCGACCGGGAGAAGCTGTATGACATCGCCCGCCGTCTAAGCCATAAGTTCACGGACGATGAAAGCTATATTGAGCGTGAGATACGCCAGTCCGGGCAGGGCACCTTCATGTTCGCCATAAACCCGGAGCACATCACCGGCAAGCACGTCAAGGAGAGATAAGAATCAGCGGAGGCGATTTCGCCTCCGCTGAGTTTTTACAGTATCAGTTCCATGCCGGTTTTCTGGACGGTCATGCCCATAGCCTCATAAAAGGCCCTGGCGGCGTCGTTCCCCTGCCAGACGTTGAGGGTTATCTCATAACACCCCAGAGACCGCGC
Source organism: Oscillospiraceae bacterium (assembly GCA_017400415.1). GTDB lineage: Bacteria > Bacillota > Clostridia > Oscillospirales > Oscillospiraceae > RUG626. The sequence goes on along the minus strand of JAFPTE010000139.1, from coordinate 3,451 downwards.
ATAGTCCCGGACAGCCTGAAACAGCAGCTTTCCGGCGCCGCTGCGGCGGCTTTTTTCATCCACGCAAAGGTCGTCCAGGTACAGGACCTTCATATCCTGCCGGGAGGTCTCCCCTGCGTGGTATTCAAGCTCACACATGGCGTAGCCCAGGAGCCGCTCCTCCTCCGCAGCCACCAGGATGGGCCTGTCCGGGTCCTCCAGAAGCTTTTCAAGGGCCTCCGGCGTGTACTTTCTGCCGCCGGCACGGAAAAGGTCCGGGCGGATTTTTGCGTGAACATCGTTGACCTGGAACAGGAGCCTGATCAGCTCCGGGATATCTCCCCTGTCAGCAAAACGTACCCTCATAAATCAGAACAGTCCGGAGATGACGCCGTTTTTGTCCACGTCTATGCGCTCTGCGGCGGGAGACTTGGGCAGGCCGGGCATGGTCATAATGTCCCCGGTGAGGGCAACAATGAATCTTGCGCCTGCGGAGACCTTGAGGTTGCGGACGGAGACCGTGAAGCCCTCCGGAGCGCCCAGGAGCTTCTGGTTATCGGAGAAGCTGTACTGGGTCTTGGCAACGCAGACGGGCAGGCCGGAAAAGCCCAGCTCGTTGAGCTTTTTAAGCTGATTGGGTGCGCTCCCCACAAGCTGAACGCCGTCAGCATGGTATATTCTCTTTGCAATAGCCTCAAGCTTCTCATATATTCCCATCTCGGAGGGATAGCAGAATCTGAAGTCCGAGGGCTCCTCGCAAAGGCGCACCACCTCACGGGCAAGCTCCACGCCGCCTTCTCCTCCCTTGCCCCAGACCTCGCTGAGGGCAACGTTGACGCCGAGGCTTGCGCAGCTGCGGCGCACAAGCTCCAGCTCCGCCTCCGTATCCGTGGGGAAGCGGTTTATGGCCACCACCGCAGGCAGGCCGTAAACTGTGGTAATATTCTCCACATGGCGCATAAGGTTGGGCAGGCCCTTCTCCAGGGCATTCAGGTCCTCGCTGCCAAGCTGGTCCTTAGGCAGGCCACCGTGCATCTTAAGGGCACGGACAGTGGCCACAATGACCACCGCAGAGGGCTTAAGTCCCGCTACCCGGCACTTGATATCCAGGAATTTCTCTGCACCCAGGTCTGCGCCGAAGCCGGCCTCGGTGACGCAGTAATCCCCCAGCTTCATGGCGAGACGTGTGGCAATAACGCTGTTGCAGCCGTGGGCGATGTTGGCGAAGGGGCCCCCGTGGACCAGCGCCGGAGTGTGCTCCAGAGTCTGAACAAGGTTGGGCTTCAGTGCATCCTTCAAAAGGGCAGCCATAGCGCCCTGGGCCTTCAGGTCGCCGGCGGTGACGGGCTTTCCCTCATAGGTATAGCCCACGATAATGTCGGCAAGGCGGTTTTTAAGGTCGGTAATATCGGTTGCCAGGCAGAAAACAGCCATAATCTCGCTGGCAACTGTTATGTCGTAGCCGTCCTCGCGGGGCGTGCCGTTGGTTCTGCCGCCCAGACCGTCCACAACGTTTCTCAGCTGCCTGTCGTTCATGTCCACGCAGCGGCGCCAGGTTATGGTCTTGGGGTCGATGTGCAGGGCGTTGCCCTGGTAGATATGATTATCCAGCATGGCGGCCAGCAGATTGTTGGCGGCGCCGATGGCGTGGAAATCGCCGGTGAAGTGGAGGTTTATATCCTCCATGGGTATAACCTGGGCATAGCCGCCGCCGGCAGCGCCGCCCTTGATACCGAAGACAGGGCCCAGGGATGGCTCACGAAGGGCAATAACGCTCTTTTTGCCAATATGCCGCAGGGCGTCTCCCAGGCCCACGGTGGTGGTGGTCTTGCCCTCGCCTGCCGGTGTGGGCGTGATGGCGGTGACAAGTATCAGCTTTGCATCGGGCTTGTCCCTGAGCTTCTCCATCAGTGAAAAGCTCAGCTTGCCCTTATAGCTGCCGTACTGCTCCAGGTCGTCATCGGAGATGCCCAGCTTCCGGGCAACCTCTGTTATCTTTTCCGGTACAGCTCTCTGTGCGATTTCTATGTCTGATAAGTAAGCCATATTTAACCACCATCCCATATAAAAATCACCCCGGCAAGAAGCATCTGTCGGAGAAACGTGTGAAATCATTATATAAAAGTCGGCAGCGATTGTCAACCGAAACAATTCAGTTTTATTGTCTTTTGAAAACGGAGGGCAAAAGCGGGGCGTCTTCATTCCTTCTCTGGCCCGCTTCCAGGCGATTTCAATTAAAAAGCCTCGCCTTGCGACGAGGTTTTTCTGGAGGTGGCACCCGGATTTGAACCGGGGAATCAGGGTTTTGCAGACCCTTGCCTTACCACTTGGCTATGCCACCATTCATTATTATATTTGAAAAATGCCCTCGGTCACAAGCAATACCGCTGCAGTATTGAAGCGGACCGAGGGCATATTTGGAGCGGCTTACGAGGCTCGAACTCGCTACCTCCACCTTGGCAAGGTGGCGCTCTACCAGATGAGCTAAAGCCGCAGATGGTGCCTCAGGCCAGAATTGAACTGGCGACACGCGGATTTTCAGTCCGCTGCTCTACCAACTGAGCTACCGAGGCAATTGGCGACCGAGAAGGGGCTCGAACCCTCGACCTCCAGCGTGACAGGCTGGCGTTCTAACCAACTGAACTACTCGGCCATATACGTCGTTTGGAAACAGGATGTGGTGGGAGCTACAGGGCTCGAACCTGTGACCTCCTGCTTGTAAGGCAGGCGCTCTAACCAGCTGAGCTAAGCTCCCAAACCTGCCCCTTCCCAAGCGGCGAGGCTTATTATACTCTCCCCATCCCCTGTTTGTCAAGCCTAAATTTTCTTTTTCATCAAAAAACTGCCGCCCGTGCCTATGAAGACACAGGCGGCAGGGATAGGGTGCTGTTTCTTACTTGGACTGCAGGTAAGCGTCGATGCTCTTGGCAGCGGTCTTGCCGGCGCCCATGGCCAGGATAACGGTTGCTGCACCGGTGGCAGCGTCGCCGCCGCAGAAGATGCCCTCACGGGAGGTGGAGGCGTCCTCCTTGGTGGAGATGCAGCCCCACTTGTTGGTCTCAAGGCCCTTAGTGGTGCTTCTGATAAGGGGGTTGGGGCTGGTGCCGATGGAGACGATAACGGTATCGGCATCGATCTCAAACTCACTGCCCTCAATGGGAACAGGACGGCGTCTGCCGGAGGCGTCGGGCTCACCCAGCTCCATGCGGATGCACTTCACGCTCTTGACCCTGCCCTTTTCGTCGCCCTCGATCATGACGGGGTTGGCCAGCAGGTCGAAGATGATGCCCTCCTCCTTGGCATGGTGGACCTCCTCCTTACGGGCAGGAAGCTCAGCCTCGCCTCTGCGGTAGACGATATGGACCTCAGCGCCCATGCGCTTTGCGCTGCGGGCAGCATCCATGGCCACGTTGCCGCCGCCGAAGACAACAACCTTCTTGCCCTTGTAGATGGGGGTGGGGTTGTTCTCCAG
>JAFPTE010000138.1 GCA_017400415.1 Oscillospiraceae bacterium | reverse complement strand
TCTTGCGCAGGGTCTTGCCGTAGTACTTGTCCTTGGCCATCTTCAATACTCACGCCTTTCTTTTCGCTTTTAGTCAGGGGAAAACGTCTTGTGGGACTTGCTGCTCCACCTTTTCGATACGCACGGGCTTGTTGTATGTTTCGCAGCTGTCCCACTTGTATTTTGCAGAGGAAGGTGGTATCATATGGATAGTTAAAAGGGGCTGAAGGCCCACTATCCGAATATAAGCGTCTTATTTTACCAAACCCGTCTTGATTTGTCAAGGGGGTTTTCTTTTTTTATCAAAAAATGAAAGAATTTTATGATTCTGTGTAACACGGTCTCGCTTTTTGCCATTCATTTACCGAAAGGAGGTGGCGCCATGGAGGATTTGGACGCGGTATACCGGGCGCACGCCGCGACGGTTTACCGGTTTCTGCTGGCCAAATGCGGCTCTGATCAGATGGCGGAGGAACTGACCCAGGAGACCTTCTATCAGGCGGTCCGGAGCATCGGACGCTTTGACGGTTCCTGCCAGATTTCCACCTGGCTGTGCGGTATCGCCAGAAATGTGCTGAACAGCCACTATCGTAAATCCGGAAAAGAGCCCGCTTCTCTGGAATCCGTACCGGAGCCGACTACCCTCTCTGCCGAGGAGGACGTCCTCTCCGGTATGGGCCGGGAGGAGATCCTGACTGCCATCCACCGTCTGCCGGAGCCGGGCCGGGAAGTGCTGTACCTCCGTCTGCTGGGCACGTTGTCCTTCAGGCAGATCGGCGCCATTCTGGGCAAAACGGACACCTGGGCCAGGGTAACCTATTACCGAGCCAAATTACAAGTCATGAAGGAGCTGAGCGACCAATGAAAACAGAGCTTTCCTGCGGTATTGTGCGGGATCTGCTTCCCGGCTATGCCGAAAAACTCACCGGCCTGGAGAGCACCGAGGCGGTAAAGGCCCATCTGGCCACCTGCCCGCAGTGCCGGGCTCTCTATCAGCAGATGACGGACAACGAGCCGCCTCAGCCGGAGACGGCGGAGATCGACTATCTGAAAAAGGTCCGGCGCTCCCGGCGGCGGGGCTGGATCTGGGCCGTCTGCGCTCTGGTGCTGGCGGCGGGCATCTTCACCTTCTTCCGCATCCAAGCCGCCCATCCCAGAGTCACCTATGACGCCGCCTCCAAGACCGTGGTTGTCTCCGGCACCGGCGGCTACGAGGACATGAAGCTGCCTCGGAAGGCCGCCGACGCGGTGAACCTGGACGCCCAGGACGACAGCTTCCACCTTTCCGTCTATCTGCCGGTGCTGCGGATGGGCGAGGAAGACCCTCAGACCTTCCTGCCCGGCTACCTGGAGCGGACGGATCAGAGCCTGCAGTTCCTGCGGGAATACCTGAAGGAGCATGCGGGAGCGGTGTATTCTGCGGAAGCGGCAGAGAAGTTCGTGGAGTTGAACATCCGCCGACGGGGCGACTACGGCTATGCCAATGAGGACGACCGCATCCTCATTGACATCGGCGACTACTACTGGCACCGGGAGGAGCTGTACCTGCTGGCCTTGATGGACACGGATACGGTGGAGTGGCCCCAATTGGGCTACGCCAATTATCTGGGCTCCTGCGTGGACCCCTACAGTGAGTACAGCACCATTCTTATGGAGGTGGACACAAACAGCCCGTATTACCGCCCCTACGCGGACGCCGGCGGCAGCTTGGAGAAACTCACGCCGGCGGACAACCGGAAGCTGCAAGATGCCGCTTCCTGGCTCTGCCTGACCCGGGGCATGGGCTGGGGCACCGCCTACGATAGTCAACCCCTGTCGGAGACAGGCCTCTTCACCGGGGAGCGCCGGGCGGTGGCCGGCAACGGCATGAGTGTGTGCATGGCCACCTCCTTCATTGGCTGGCTGGTTGACAACTATGGTTTCGACCGCGTCAGTGCCTTCTGCTTCGGACAGCAGACGTTCCCCCAAGCCCTGGGCGTGGCGTACGCCGACGCCTACGGCGCCTGGAGCGATTGGATCCTGACCACTTACGGCGAGTAGATGGATACAAAAAACACCGGCTGGATGTAAACAATCCAGTCGGTGTTTTTTATTCTCCTGTCAATCCCCAGCCCTGCATCCCGTCCAGGATGGCGCAGAGGGCGCTCCCGCGCTCGTCAGTCTCATACCGTGTCGCCCCTCTCCATGATCCGGCCCGTCCGGGTCACTTGATGGCCAGGATATGTACCAGCCGCCGGATGCTCCGCCTGGGAAGGAGCTGGGTCACCGGCACCGCCACGTCGCCCACGGCGTCCTCCGTCATGGCGAAGAGCATCACCATCATGGCCGCGTTGGGGAACGGGCAGAACTCCCCGGGGTTGGTCATGGACACCATCAGCATCCCCAGGTAGCTCATAGCCAGCATGGCCACGAAGGGGTCCTTTCTCCCCCGCCACAGCAGCGCTACTCGGTCGCTGATGAGGCGGCCGTATGCCGC
>JAFPTE010000137.1 GCA_017400415.1 Oscillospiraceae bacterium | reverse complement strand
GTATTTATCGTCTATTTGCTCCAGGCTGCAAAGCAGCTTATTGCCGTTCATAGAGTTATTCCCTCCTTTATCAGATGAGTCTTCAATCGTTTTCGCAGGCGGGAGAGGGTGGACTTTACGGTACCCAGCGGCAGGCCGTAATCCCGGGCGATGTCCGTCAGGGGGCTCATATACCAATACCGGCGTACGAAAAGAATTCTCTGATCACCGGGAAGAGAGGCCAAAAAGGAATTGACTGCATCCCGGAGAGCCAGTGCATCGTCAATAGCTTCTCCGCTCTGGGACGATGGGATACTGAGCTCCGAGATTTCCTCCGCAATCATGTCCCAATCGCCGCCCCGCTTTTTTGCACTGTTGAATACTGCTCGGTTCAGAGCGGAGTTTCTGGCCAGCCGCCCGATAAATGCAGCCAGATTATCCGGCCTGTTGGGCGGAATACTCTCCCAGGCCCGCATCAGGGTGTCGTTGACGCACTCCTCAGCGTCCTCCGGTGAATCAAGAATGCTTCGGGCTATGTAACGGCAGAGGCCGCCGTATTTTTTCGCTGTCTCGTCCAGGGCAGATTCCGACCTGGCAAAAAACAACTCGATTATTCCGCAGTCCTCCAACGTATCACCTCCCGCCGCTGTTTGAAGGTCCTTCATCCGTAAAGGCAAAAAATGTGCCGAAAAGGTTGCAGTGATCACCAAAAAAGCGGCTGAAATCAGCCGCAATTACGAATAGGGGTGTCTGTTTCCGCTTACCCGGTAAATAAGCAGGGGAGATTTGACCAGCTTCGACCTCTCCTGAGCCTCAAGATGGGCCCTCACGTCCTCGGAATACGCATCCGAATGCCCGGCCTCAAAGCCGAAATCAACATCGCCCACGGATACGGAATTATGGTATGAGTTGATGCAGAAGTTGTACTCAAAGGTTGCAGTGAATACGTCAAAATCCTCACGGACCTTCTGATAGTTTTCAAAGTGATGGATGCTGTACTGGTTTTTTAGCACATAGCGGAGGAAAATATCACTGGACTTGTCCACGTAATGGAGAGCGCTTTCAGGAGAGTAGCCGTAGTCTATCCAGAGCTTATAGGCAACGCTCTGACAGGCGGTATAAAAGAAGAGCTTCTTTATATCGTCCAGCTCCAGCCGCCCGAGGGCGGTCTTTTCCCTGCAGCAGACAATAAAGCCCTCGTTATTAAGGTTGACGGCGTAATCTATATCCAGGGTGGTCAGCTTGCCTTCATCAATGGCGTTCCAGTAAATCAGAATATATATGGCGTAGTAATAATCCTTTTCCAGGAACGGAAAGGAGAAGTAGCTCTTCATAACCAGATCGGCGATTATCATGGTCTCCCGAATCCGCTCATAGAGCTCCTCTTTTCTGAACTTTTTCCGTGACTTTTTCTCACCGGGCAAGAAATCACCGCCTCTCCGGCTCTACTATAACACCTAACTGAGGATTTGTCCAGAAAAAACCTCCCGAATCAGTGATTCGGGAGGGAAAAGATTATTTTGCAAGGACTTTCTTAAGTCTGGCAAAGCGGGGAAGTCCGTTCACAAGGGGACGCTCAGGCTCGCCGGCGATGAGGGGAAGGGCATAGTCAACAAAGTCGGAGGTGATGCCGTTGTGGTCGGGAGTGATCCACTCCAGGGGGACCTTCTTCTCGTAGTTGGCAACGCTGGTCAGAGGCAGGAGCACATACTCGCAGGTGTACTTGCCGTCCACATAAACGCGCTTGAAGCCCACCATGTAGCCGGTCTTGCCCTCAAGGGCTGCCTCAACGGCCTTCTTGCCGGCGGTGAAGCTCTCTTCGATATCGGTCTGGGAGGCCAGATGAGCGCCGCAGCGCTGGAGAAGGGAGAGCTCGATGCCGCGGACCTTTGCGCCGGTCTCCTTCTTGACGATGTTGGCAAGGGTTGCGGCAAGGCCGCCCAGCTGTGCATGACCGAAGCCGTCGGTAGCGGAGGCCTTGGCCTCGGAGACGAAGGAGCCGTCAGCATAGTGGATGCCTTCGGAAACGGCTACGATGCACTTGCCGTTCTGGTTGTAGATGCGCTCAACATCAGCCAGGAACTTGTCCATATCGAAGTCGACCTCAGGAACGTAGATGAGGTCCGGGCCGCAGCCCACAGTGGAGGCCAGGGAGGCGGCGGCGGTGAGCCAGCCGGCGTGACGGCCCATGATCTCAATGATGGTCACCATGCCGGTGTCATAAACTCTGGCGTCCTTGTAAACCTCGGCAACGAAGGTGGCGATGTACTTGGCAGCGGAGGCGAAGCCGGGGCAGTGGTCGGTGCCGAACAGGTCGTTGTCGATGGTCTTGGGCACGCCCATCACACGGCAATCCCAGCCGGACTTGGCCATGTAGCGGCTGACCTTGTCACAGGTATCCATGGAGTCGTTGCCGCCGTTGTAGAAGAAGTAACGGATGTTGTACTTCTTGAAGATTTCAAGAATGCGCTTGTAATCGGTATCGTCCACATCGGGGTCGGCGATCTTGTAGCGGCAGGAGCCCAGCTCGGAGGAGGGGGTGTGGAGCAGGAGCTTCAGCTCCTCGGGGTCCTCCTTGGACATATCGAAAAGCTGATCTGCCAGCATACCCTTGATGCCGTGGGACATGCCGTAGACGTTGGTGATCTCCTCTGCGTCAAGGGCGGTACGGATGACGCCGTAAG
>JAFPTE010000136.1 GCA_017400415.1 Oscillospiraceae bacterium | reverse complement strand
GAGCTGGACTACTGGTATCCCACCTCGGTCATGGTCACCGGCTACGATATCATCTTTTTCTGGGTCGCCAGAATGATTTTCTCCGGCATGGAGCAGATGAAGAAGCAGCCCTTCGACAAGGTCCTTATCCACGGCATCGTCCGTGACAGCCTGGGCCGCAAGATGTCCAAATCCCTGGGCAACGGCATTGACCCCCTGGTCATCGCCGAAAAGTACGGCGCCGACGCCCTGCGCTTCAACCTCATCACCGGCAACTCCCCCGGAAACGATATGCGCTTCTATGAGGAGAAGTGCGAGGCCATGCGCAACTTCTGCAACAAGATCTGGAACGCCAGCCGCTTCGTCATGATGAACCTGAAGGTGGAGGACAACACCCTGCCTGCACATCTGGAGCCTGCCGATAAGTGGATTCTCTCCAAGCTCAACAGGCTTGCCAAGGAGGTCACCGAAAACCTTGACAGCTATGAGCTGGGCGTGGCCGCACAGAAGATTTACGATTTCATCTGGGACAGCTTCTGCGACTGGTATATCGAGCTCTCCAAGGCCCGCCTTTCCGCCGGGGACGAGGATGTTCAGCGGGTGCTGCTCTACGTGCTGACGGATATTCTGAAGCTCCTGCACCCCTTCATGCCCTTCATCACCGAGGAAATCTATCAGGCCATACCCCACACCAGAGAGGCCCTTATTATCGAGACCTTCCCGGAGTATAAGGCCGAGCTTGAGTTCCCCGGCGCCGAGACCGAGTTTGAAAAGGTTATCGACGCCATCACAGCCATCCGCTCCCGCCGTGCGGAGATGAACGTGGCCCCCTCCAGAAAGGCCAAGGTCATTATCAGCACTCCCTATCCCGAGATTTTTGAGGCCTCCGCAGCTTACTTTACCCGCCTTGCCGGCGCCTCCGAGGTTGAAGTCAGGGGAGGCGAAATGGGCGCTGACGATGAGCCCCAGGCAAAGGGCATGGTCTCCGCCATTACCCACTATTGCCGCATCGCCATGCCTCTTGCGGAGCTGGTGGACCTGAAGGCGGAGCGTGAGCGCGTGACCCGGGAGCTGGGCAAGACCCGCGGGCTTCTGGAAGGGCAGGAGAGAAAGCTCAGTAACGAGGGCTTCGTTTCCCGCGCCCCTGCAAACGTGGTCGCCGCCGAGAGGGAAAAGGCCGAAAAGCTCCGTGCCCTCATCGAAAACCTGGAGAAAACGCTGTCTTCCCTGGAATAATTGAAAAAGTCTCCGCTGTACGACAAAGTGTGACATAAATTAACCGAATAAAGTTATAAAATGCCTCTGTAAGCAATTACAGGGGCATTTTTTATGAGGTGGTGCAAATGACAGTACAAGCAAAAAGGGAGGGGCCGGCCCTGCGCCTCATGCTCAGAGGCGAACTGGACCACAGTGCCGCCCAGGGACTGTGGCACAGGATAGAGGATATCATCAGCTACGAGAGCCCCAGAGACTGCTGCCTTGACCTGAGCAAGGTGTCCTTCATGGATTCCTCCGGGATTGCGATTATTCTTAAAACCTACAGAATGGTCAACTCGGCAGGCGGCAGGCTCTGGATTGAGAATGCCGCCCAGCAGCCCCTGAGGGTTCTGGACGCATCGGGAATAGACAGAATCATTAAGATTACGGCACTGAATTGAGGTGGAATCATGAAAGAGGGTAATTATATTAAGCTGGAGCTCCCCAGTCTTGCTGTGAATGAGGGGTTCGCCCGGTCGGCGGCAGCGGCCTTCTGCTCACAGCTGGACCCGACGCTGACAGAGCTGGGCGATATAAAAACCGCCGTATCTGAGGCGGTTACAAACGCCATCGTGCACGCCTATCCGGACTCCATCGGGACTATATACATACGCTGCAGGATACTTGCAGGGGATATTATTGAAATCGCCGTAAAGGATAAGGGCAGGGGAATCGAGGATATCGAGAAGGCCCGGGAGCCCCTGTTCACCACCGGCGGAGATGACAGGAGCGGCATGGGCTTCACTATAATGGAGACCTTTATGGACAGCGTAAAGGTCCGCTCCCGGCCCGGAAGCGGCACAACGGTAACAATGCGCAGGCGTATCGAAAAACGCCGCAAAGGCCAATGAGCGGCTCTGCAGAGGAACTAATCAAAAAAGCCCAGGCAGGGGACAGCAGGGCAATGGAAGTCCTTCTGGAGGAAAACACGGGCCTTATATGGAGCATGGTACGCTGCTTTATTGGCAGGGGAGTTGAGACCGAGGACCTCTATCAGCTGGGATGCGTAGGCTTTATAAAAGCCGTGAAGGGCTATGACAGCAGCTTCGGAACGAGGTTTTCAACCTATGCAGTGCCTAAAATCTCCGGCGAGATTCGCCGCTTTCTCAGGGACAACGGCACGATAAAGGTGTCCAGGTCCTTGAAAGAACGCTCCGTAACCGTATATGCAGCCCGGAAAAAGCTCGAACAGCAGCTTGGCCGTGAGCCCGCCGTATCAGAGCTCTCCGCTCATCTGGGAATCACGCCGGAGGAGATTGCCCAGTGCGAGAACGCTATGGCGCCGGTGGATTCCCTGCAGAAGCAGCTGTCGGAGGACTTCACCCTGGAGGATGTGCTTTCGGATTCGGAAAGCGAGGACCGGATAATTGAGAGGGTGTCCCTCAAGGATGCAATAAAAGCGCTGCCGGAGAGGGAAAGGAAGGTCCTGCTGCTGCGGTATTTCCGTGACATGACCCAGGAGCGTGCTGCAGGGCTCCTGGGCATATCTCAGGTTCAGGTTTCCAGGATAGAAAAGCACGCCGTGGAAATGCTCAGGGAGAAAATGAAGTGAACAGTCCTTGAAAAAGCTGGGGCGATGGGCTATAATAAAGGTGTGCTCCTCATATAATCGAAAGGGGAGGGGTACACCGTGAACGTTAAGTACATTTTTCGCCTGAGCTTTTCTTTTTTGCTGGTCATGGCCCTGCTTGCGGTTTCATATTTCTTTTCGTCGGCGGGCTATGAGGCGGCTATGGCTCCGGACTCAAAGGCAAGGCCGACCCTTATCCTGGACCCGGGCCACGGCGGTGAGGACGGAGGCGCGGTTTCCGTTACGGGGAAAAAGGAGAGCGGCATAAACCTTGAAATCGCCCTGCGATGCCGTGACCTGGCCTCCTTTCTGGGCTATTCCGCAGTGATGACCCGGGAGAGCGAGAATATAGATTACCCGCCTGACCTGACTTCCACCAGGGCACGGAAGGTCTGGGACCAGAAAAGCAGGGTACAGCTCATAAACTCCGCTTCTGACGGACTTCTCATAAGCATCCACCAGAATAAATACACATCTCCCGGGCCGAAGGGGGCCCAGGTGTTTTATAATGAGGGCGCAGAGGAGCTGGCAGAGGCTGTTCAGAAATCGGTTTTGAGATACATAAACGACGATACAAAGCGCACTGCAAGGCCTGTATCAAAGGATATCTATATCATGAACGAGGTATCCTGTCCCGCTCTTCTGGTTGAATGCGGTTTCTTATCAAACCCGGAGGAGGCTGCGCGCCTTGAGTCACAGGAGCATCAGAAGAAGCTGGCGCTTATAATTATCGGCCAGGTGAAGGCATTTTACGGCTGAGGAGAGATAAAGATGAAAGCCAAATCCACCTATTACTGCACCCAGTGCGGCAACGAGTTTGCCCGCTGGATGGGCCAGTGCACCGCCTGCGGAAGCTGGAACACCATAGTTGAGGAGCCTGCCCAGAAGCCCACGGCTTCAAAGTCCGTCAAGGGGCCCGGCGTCAAGAAGCTTCCGAAGACTCTTGCTGATCTGGATACGCAGGAGGAGATACGTTTCTCCACCGGGATTCCGGAGCTTGACCGGGTGCTGGGCGGCGGGGCTGTCCGGGGCTCATTGGTGCTGGTGGGCGGCGCACCGGGCATAGGCAAGTCGACTCTGCTGCTGCAGATCTGTGAGCACATAGCGGCCACACAGAGCGTTTTGTACGTAAGCGGTGAGGAATCCGAGCGTCAGCTGAAAATGCGCGCAGAACGCCTTGGAGTGCGTACAGGGAGCCTTCTGATTCTTTCAGAGACCAATATGGACGATATTCTGGACACAATCGAGGCCTCCAAGCCCGATGTGCTTATAATTGACTCCATACAGACCCTTTACTCGCCGGAGCTTCAGAGCTCCTCCGGCAGCGTCGCCCAGGTCAAGGAATGCACCAACAGCCTTATGAAAATATCAAAGACCTACGGCGTCACTGTGTTTGTCATCGGCCATGTAAACAAGGAGGGGGCCATTGCGGGACCCAGGGTGCTGGAGCATATGGTGGACTGCGTACTCTATTTTGAGAGCATCTCCTCTGCAAATCACCGGGTGCTGAGGGCGGCGAAGAACCGTTTCGGCTCCACCAATGAGATAGGCGTTTTTGAAATGCTGGACAGCGGCCTTGCCGGTGTGCCCAACCCCTCGGAGCTGCTCCTTGCCGGCAGACCTGAAAAGACTCCCGGCACCTGCGTTACCTGCATTATTGAGGGCACAAGGCCCATACTGGCGGAGGTCCAGGCTCTGCTGGCTCCGTCCAGCTCCAACGTACCGAGAAGGGCCTCCAACGGCATCGACTATAACCGGGCAATGCTGCTTCTGGCGGTTATTGAGCGCCGGGGAGGACTGCGGATTTCCAATGCGGACTGCTACATAAACGTTATCGGCGGGCTTGACGTGGACGAGCCTGCGGCAGACCTGGCGGTTGTGCTGAGCATCGCCTCCAGCGCAAAGGATATTCCCATTCCGGACGACCTGGCGGCAATAGGGGAGGTGGGCCTTACAGGCGAGATCCGCAGTGTGACCCAGCTTGAACAGAGGCTTACGGAGATAACAAGAATGGGCTTCAATAAGTGTATTATCCCCATCCAACGGCGAAAGCTGCTGACTATCCCGGACGGCCTGACAGTTTATGAGGTCAAAACGGTCAGAGAGGCGTTTTCGCTGCTCCTTTCCGGGAAAATATGATGTTTCGTCCTCCGGCATCCAAGGCCGGAGGGCTTTTTTGCTTTGTAATGCAAGCAACATTCGGCATATAATGATTGACTTTTTTTCTCCGATAAAGTACAATAAATATGAAAAGAATTACCCTTTTTGGGAGAATCATTTATGAAACTGCGTCAATTTCTTTCAAAACTGAAAAAGCGCATTTCCGATTCCCACTTCTTCGCTGTGCTTCTGGCGGTTGTTATCTATACGGTCCTGTGCTTTATCTACTGGTACGTTGAGATAGGCCCGGGAGGAAAGAAGACCTTCTGGGACATCCTCCTCTGGAATAACCTCAACGTCCTGATGAGCAGGGGATACACCGACTATATTCCCACCAGCTGGCAGGGAAGAGCGCTTCTGATGATCTTCATCCTGTGCAGCATGCTGTTCCTGTCCACCATAATCGGTTTTGTCTCTTCAAAGATCAACGCCTACAATAACAGCCCGGCAAGGAGGGTGAAAAAAGTGCAGGCTCTAACAAATCACGTTGTTATTTTCGGCTGGAAAAATGATATAAAAACCCTTATTTCGGACATTCTCCGCAAGTCCGGCTCACTGACTGCAGAGGATATTGTCATCGTCAATAACGTAAACGAGCTGAAAATCCAGACTCTGCTTATGGATAAAGACATGAAGGGCATCAAATACCTGCGGGGGGATTTCACGGAAGAGCAGATGCTCATGAACGCCAACATCAAAAAGGCCTCCACAGCCCTTGTTCTGGGGGAAAACCATGAGAGCCTGGATGCAGAGCTTGTGGATTCCAGGATATTTGTCTGCACCCTTATGATAAAGTCTCTCAATCCCAGGTGCCACGTCTGCGCCCTGGTCCAGACCGAGCGATACAGAAACTATCTTGAGGCCCAGAACTGCGATGAGGTCATATATACCGAAGAATACAGCCGGTATATTCTCTCCACTGCAACCAGCTATACGGGCATGGCCAACGTCCTCAGAGCCCTCTTTGACAACAATAACGGTATAAGCATCCAGATTCTTCCCGTGGAGAGGAACTGGAGGGGCAAGACCTTCGGAGAGCTGTCAAAGACCTATAAGGAGAAGAAGGGGATTCTGGTCCTGGGTGTTCTGGAAAACATGGGAGCCGAGAAGACCATCAAGCACGCCATTCTGGCCGACGCCATGAAGTCCAGCAACTATGGCGAGATAATATCAAAGCTCAAAACCGTTAAGGATGCGGAGAGGAACCACCCGCTGCTCAATCCGTCGGATGAATACGTTTTAGGCAGGAACATGGGCATCATCGTTCTGACTGAGGAGATATAATCATGGAATCCAACTATGAAATGATAGAAAGCCTCAAAACCTTCCCGCTGCTGAAAAGACTTCCTGACAAGGACCTGGAGACTCTTGCAGCAGTCATAAACGAAAAGAGCTTTTCCGCCGGAACGGAGATCATTAAAGAGGGGGAGGACGGGGACGAAATGTTCCTGCTCCTGGAAGGCACCGTGGACGTGCTGAAGACGACCCTGTACGGCGACTCTTACATAACAGCTTCGCTGAAGGACGAGTATCACTGTTCCTTCGGCGAAATGGCGCTCATTGACCAGGGTAAACGCTCCGCCACCATAAAGGCCAATACGGACTGCAAAACTCTGATACTGAACGCAGCCGCCTTTCAGAAGCTGTGCAGGGAAAACCCGAACATCGGACTGGTGCTTCTGATGAGCATAACCATGACCCTTGTGCGTAACCTCAGAGCGGAAAATGAAAACCTTCACATTGTTTACGAGGCT
>JAFPTE010000135.1 GCA_017400415.1 Oscillospiraceae bacterium | reverse complement strand
GGAAAAAAGCGTCTTTTGTCCATGGACAAAAGACGCTTTTTTCAATGAAGCCGCCCCTGCGGGGCTAATGAAGAATGAAGAAATGAAGTCGCTTCGCTAATGAAGGTATGAAGGAATTAAACGTGAGGGCGGCTTCGCTTCATTAAGCGCAGCCTGCTGCGCTGTCTTCATTAAGCGCCGAAGGCGGTGACTTCATCAGGGCGAAGCCCGTCTTCATTTATGCCCTCTTTCTTTTGTTCATTATTACAACTGCGCTGGCGGGGTGAATGCTGTGCGAAACGATGCGCTTTCAATTCAGTCTATGGATTTTGCCGTTTCAATCATTAAACTTGTGCAGGAATTGAAATTGAAACGTGAATCCGTCATTTCAAACCAAATCGGCAGAAGCGGAACTACAATAGGCGCCAATATCCGTGAAGCACAGTATGCTCACGGCAAACCGGATTTTATTGCAAAGCTTCAGATATCTCTGAAAGAAGCTAACGAAACCGGCTACTGGCTGGAGTTGCTGTACAAAACCGGTTACCTGGACGAGGCACAGTATAACTCGCTTGATTCTGCCTGCACAAGCATTCGGGTAATGCTTATTTCATCCATCAACACAGCAAAGAATAACAGTGACCGTTGACGGCGACCTGTTCAAACCGGCGGCCGTCATCGCTTTTCAGTCTCTCTCCCTCATACACGCAAACCCAGGTCCCCGGCGGCGGGCCCGGGTTTTTGTTTTGCCGTCATTCATGCATAGTCGGTCTTGACGAAATATGAAGAGATATGGTATCATAATGTGTCAGAAATGCTTACCGGGTTCCTGATCGGACCTTCATTATAACGACTCCCAAGGAGTGCTCCCATGAAAAACGGTCGCCTCGTTAAAACCATTCTCTGCCTTACGCTTTTTGCCGTCTTCCTCCTGCAGGGCGGCAGCCTTATGCTCACGCCTGCCGAAGCGGCCAACGACCGCCTGGCGGTTGACCTGATCGGCCAGTCGGAGGGCTTTTCCGCCGTGCTCTATGACAACATGAGCGGCCTGCCCACCTCTGAGGCCAACACCATTGCGGAGACCAGCGACGGCTTCATCTGGATCGGCAGCTATGCAGGACTTATCCGCTATGACGGCAACACCTTCGAGCGCATTGCCACCGCCGGCCTCTCCAGCATCAAGTGCCTTTTCGTGGACAGCAAGGACCGGCTCTGGATCGGCACCAACGATAACGGCGTGGCGGTCATGGAAAAGGGCCGGATACGGACCTGGGGCAAGCTGGACGGCATGCGCTCCGCCCACACCCGCTCCATCATCGAGGATAAGGACGGGACCATCTACATAGCCACCACCTGCGGCATAGTGACCATCGACCCCGACTATAACCTTGCCCTGATTGATGACCCCCGGGCTGCGGACGCCAACATGCGTGACCTGCGCATGGGCCGGGAGGGCATCATCTACGGCATCTCCAATTTCGGCGATATCATGACCATCAGCGGCGGCAAAATCCTGAGCTACCTTCCCACTGAGGACAATGTTATCTCCGGCGGCGTGGGCTCCATCTTCCCGGACCCCAGAAAGCCCGGTTACCTCTACTTTGAGGGCGCCGACTTCCGCTTCTACCACGCCCGGCTGGATGATAACCTTACGGACCTGCAGGTCATCGACATCAGCCCCCTTACCTACATCCAGAAGATGGAGTACATCGACAACAAGCTCTGGATATGCGCCTCCAACGGCATCGGCGTTGTGGATAAGCAGTGGAGCTTCCATCTGATAGAAAATCTGCCCATGACCAACAACGTCTGCGGCGTCATGACGGACTACCTGGGCAACCTCTGGTTCACCTCCACCCGTCAGGGCGTCATGAAAATAGTTCCCAACCAGTTCCAGAACCTCTTTGAGCGCTACAATATGGCCGCCAACGTGGTCAACTCCACCTGCAAGGCGGGCGATTACCTCTTCATCGGCACGGATGCGGGCCTTATGGTGGTGAATAAGGATGGCTATGTACCCTCCTTCCCCATAAACAGTGCCGTCACCGCCTCCGGGGAGGACCTGGGCGCTTCGGACCTTATTGAGCTTCTGGACGGCTGCCGCATCCGCTCCGTGATCCGGGACAGCCATGAACGTATCTGGATAAGCTCCTGGCGGCGGCTGGGGCTCACCTGCTATGACCACGGCAGCGTGGTGGTGTACACCACGGATGACGGGCTCATCTCCAGCGGCATCCGGGCCGTGGCGGAGAGAAAGGACGGCTCCACCCTGGTGGCTCTCACCGGCGGCGTCAGCGTCATAGACGGCGGAAGGGTCGTCAAATCCTACGACGAAAAGGACGGAATCACCAACTCCGAAAGCCTTACGGTGGAGGAGGGCCTGGGGGGAGAGATTATCCTGGGCAGCAACGGCAGCGGCCTTTTCATCATCACGGACTCCGGCGTCAAGAATCTGAACGTGGAGGACGGACTGCCCTCCGACATAGTCATGCGCGTGAAGCGTGACGAGAAAAACAACGTGGTCTGGCTTGTGACCAGCAGCGCCATTGCCTACATGACCCCGGACTTCAAGGTGACCACGGTTGAAAAGTTCCCCTACACCAACAACTTTGACCTGTACGAGAACAGCAAGGGCGACGTCTGGATACTCAGCAGCAACGGCATCTACGTGGCGCCGGCCCAGGAGCTCCTGGCAAACGGCGAGATAAACGCCGTCCATTACAGCCTCTCCAACGGCCTGCCCTGCATCACCACCGCCAACTCCTACAGTGAGCTTACGCCGGAGGGTGACCTTTACATCGCCGGCAACACCGGAGTCTGCAAGGTCAACATCGAGGAATCCTTTGAGGACGTGAACGACCTTAAGGTGGTCATCCCCTACGTGGAGGCCGACGGGACGGCCATCTACCCGGGCGAGGACGGGTCCTTCACCATCCCCTCCTCCACCCAGAAGCTCACCGTTCCCAGCTTCGTGTTCAACTTCTCCCTGTCCAACCCCCAGGTCACCTACGAGCTGGAGGGCTTCGAGCGCACCAGCACCACCGTCAAGCGCAGCGACATGGTGCCCGTGGACTACACGAACCTGCGGGGCGGCACCTACCACTACGTTATGCAGCTCATGGACAACATGGGCCGGGGCAACAAGGTGGTCTCCGTCCAGATCGTGAAGGAAAAGGCCTTCTTTGAGGAGCCCTGGTTCTACGCCATTGCAGTTCTGGGCCTTATCGGTGTAATCGCCGCCGCAGTTCGCTTCTACATCCGCCGGAAGACCCACGCTCTGGAAAAGAAGCAGCAGGAGACCATGGCCCTGGTGGGCGGGATCACCGAGGCCTTCGCAAAGGTCATCGATATGAAGGACCGCTACACCAACGGTCATTCCTCCCGGGTGGCAAAGTATACCGCCATGCTTTCCAGGGAGCTGGGATGTGATGAGGAAACGGTGGAAAAGTACTATCGCATTGCCCTTTTACATGACATCGGCAAGGTCGGCGTGCCCCAGGAGGTGTTAAATAAGCCGGGGAAGCTTACCGATGAGGAGTTTGACATTATTAAGTCCCATACCACCCAGGGCTATGAGGCATTAAAGCAGATCACCATCATGCCAGAGCTGGCCATCGGTGCCCAGGCGCATCATGAGCGGCCGGATGGCAAGGGCTATCCAAACCATCTAAAGGGGGATGAGATTCCCAGGGTAGCACAGATCATCGCGGTGGCGGACTGTTTTGACGCCATGTACTCAAACCGTCCCT
>JAFPTE010000134.1 GCA_017400415.1 Oscillospiraceae bacterium | reverse complement strand
GCTAAAGCATTGGAGGACGAGAGTCTGGCAAAGCCCGGCAGCACGCTGTACTGCTTCTCTAAGGACGCCCTGGAGGCGCTGTTTGAGGGCTATGAAAAGGGTAAATAAAAGAATCGGCCGGGGCGAAAAACCGCCCCGGCCTCTGACTATTCTCTTTGCTTCGTTATTCGCCCGGAGAGGAGCAGGGTGCCCAGCTGGACGTAGACAAAGCCCACCGTCAACAGGGTAAGGGCGTAGCCGCTGCCCACGAACATGACGCCCAGCACGGCGTACAGGGCAAATTCCATGGCCAGTATAAACAGAAACTGCCCCTTCACCTTATACTGCTTATAGGACCAACGCTCCGTCAGGGCAAGGCCCAGGAAGTAGACCAGGATGGAGGCGACCATCATGACGGTCTTTTTGAGGCTGTCCACCTCCGGCTCCCGCATGAACTCCAGGCTGGCGGTCACAAGGGCCAGGCTCAGGATTATGAACACGTGGAGCAGCAGATACAGGTAGCCGCTGCGCTCCCCGCTCCTGTCGATGCACCTGTCGTAAATATAGCCGTAGCTGAAAAACAGGCCTGCAACGATAAGGAAGGAGGTCATGGCGAAGTACACCGTCTCAAAGCTCAGGCCGTCCGCAAAGTACTCCGCCACGATGATTATCATCTCGCCGAAGGTGAACACCACGTAGAGCATGACCCGCTCCGTCAGATGGGCGAAGTTGGCGGGGTTTTTTACAAGCCCCGGCACCGCCAGAAAGCCCATGAGCACCGCCCACTGGCCAAGAGCCGTGCCGGTGAAGCCGTAGTAAACCATGGAGGCGGCGATAAGCCCCGTCTGGACCAGGAGAAAGACCACGTTCTGCCTTATGTGGGTGCCGCAGGAGGCGAACTCCGGGTCCCGGAGCTTCAGAAGGTACTGCAGGGCCAGGTTCATGAGCACCAGGCACCAGGCGCCCATATAGGCGAAGTAATTGGCGTTCCAGCCGTGGATGGTGTTGGCTCCCATGACGTACATGAGGAACATGTTTGAGAGCATCATGAGCTTGTCCGAAAGGCTGTTCTTGCCGTAGCGGTTTATGTACAGGGTGGAGTAATTCCAGATCTGCAGGAAGATGAGAGAGCTGAGAACGAAGTTCACAAAGGTCTCCGCCGATACAAAGCCCCCCTCCAGCCGGTCCAGCAGGGACGAGCTCCGGCCGATCAGGTACACAAATATGAGGTCATAGATGAGCTCAATATACTCAACCTTTTTCTCTTCCGTCTTTTCCACGCCCTCGCCGCCTTTCGGGGTTATTATACACCCCCGCAGCCCCGGCTGCAAGCTCACTTATCGGCATTTATCCGGTAATACTCATTGACCAGGGACCGGCAGCCCAGGGCCTTCAGATCCTCATACCGCACGTTGAAGCGGCTTTTCTTCCGGGTGCCGGAGGCGATATAGCGCAGGCAGTCCTGGCAGTAAAGGTCTATCTCATGCAGCGTATCCGAGGTTGTGATGACCGGGAAAAACCACCGGCTCCAGGTGAGCTCGTTTTCCCCGGGGCCCTCCAGAAGCTTCCGGTTGAAAATCCGCACAAAGGCCCGGGCGGCCCTCTGTCCCTCCGCCCCGCTGCGCTTTGCCCAGCGCACCAGGGACCGGGCCTTCCGCCGCATCTTGGCTTTGAGCTTCTTTACCGTGGCCGGGGCGATATCCACTGCGTCCCCCCGGACCGCAAAGCCCAGGAAGGTCCAGCCCTCCTCCGGGGAGAAGAGGGCCTCCTTATCCGGGTTCAGCTCCAGCCCCCGCTCCGAGAGCCTTCCCCGGATGGACGCCGCCTGCTCCAGGGCGGCCTGCCTTGTGGGTGCGAAGACAATGATATCGTCGGAATACCTGCCGTAGGGCACAGATTCAAAGGCCTCGTCCAGGCTTCTCAGGTAGAGGTTTGCGTAAAAGGCGGACAGGGGCGTTCCCGCCATGATGCCCTTGTGCTCCTCCCGGATAATCCGGCCGCCGGAGATGACCCGCTCCTCCGTCAGAAGGGACCGGAGAAAGGCGAAGAGCTCCGGGTCGCCGCCGGTTACGGCCTCCAGCTCCGGCAGAAGCCGGGATACGGGGATGGAATTGAAGTAGTCGTGGATATCCGCCTTGTAGGCCCAGAGCTCCCGGCCCCGGGTCAGGTGCAGAAGGCGTAAAACGGCGCCCTTGGCGGTCCGGCCGGGTCGGAAGGACCAGAGCCCCTCCGAAAAGAGCCCGTCATATTGCCGCAGAAGCAGGAAGGTCAGAAGCTTCAGAACCAGGTTCTGCTCCCGGGGGTAGGTGTAGACCACCCGCTTTTTCCCGGTGCTCATCTTGCTGATGACCGACCGCCTGGGCAGAGGGAAGGCCTCCCCTGCCAACACGGAAGCGGCGGCAAGTCTGAACCCGCCGCCGTCAATAAACTCCCTTATCTCCCGGCTGTCCTCCTTGGGAACGGACCGGGAGAGCTTGTATTCATAAAATTCCTCCCATACCTGAGGGAGGGCAAGAAGCTCCAACAGTGACATTTTTCACCTTTTTGCAAAAGCGGAGGGGAAAATCGTTAAAGCCCGGAGGATTCCGGGGTGTACAAGGCCGTACAGGGACAGGCTGCCTGCGAAGCTCATAAAAGTCCCTGCCGGGCCCGCCGCAGGCGCAGGGCGTTCCCCCTCCGCTTTATGCCGGATTAAAGCATGCCCAGGGCCTTTCTCATGCGGCCCGTCACATAGGACCGGGTGTTCCACCAGCCCTCCACGTTATGGTAAAACCGCAGGTAGGGAATGCCGCTGCGGCGGCACCTCTCCCGGAGGGCTGCGGCGGCGGAGGACTTGCTGAGAAGCTCCACCACCAGGGCGGTCCTCCCCGCCTGGGTGAAGGTGTACTCATAGTGGCCGGAGCGGGGGCACTCCTTTGTGAACGGGAGCAGGGGGAACTCCTGCCGGAAAATGTTCTCAAAGTAGACGAAGTAAGCGCCGTTAAAGTTGTACTGGTTGGGCTCATCGGGCATGAGCTCACCCCAGGAGCAGCCTGCGGGCCCCTTCTGAACGGACTGGGTCTGCGGGGCGGGCTGAGCAGGGGCGGCGGGCTTTTTGGCCTCCTGGGCCGCCTCACGGGCCTTTGCCTCGTTTATAAGGCCGCTGAAAAGGTCCTTCACTGCCTTCTCGGCGTCCTTATCGCCGCCGAAGAGCTTGGAAAAAAGGTTCATAGCGTTTCCTCCTGTATATTCAGAGTTTGCGTTTCAGATGGACAGGGCGATAAGCAGGGAGCCCACCTGGTCCAGAGTGCAGGCGCAGAGGGAAAAAACCATTGCCGCAATCAGTATAACACCTATTAATCGTTTTAGCAAGATACTCGCCTCCTATTTTTTATTCTTCTTCCGCATCGGGCTCGTTGGTGACTCCGATGACCAGGCTGCCGTAGGCCCACTGGACGTAGGCGGCGTAATCATCCTTGTCGCTGGCCTGATAGAACTTCACGTCATCGTCGTCCTCCATTTCCGCATGGCGGGTGAAGCCCTTCTCACGCATGGCGGCCATATAGGTATCGAAGTCCGACGCCTTGGCCCCCTGGACCGTAACGGTGATGGTCCACTGGTCGGCACGGGTGGAAAAGCCCGTTCCGAAGGTGGGCTTGGGAAGCCGGGAGGCGCCGGCGGCGGTGGGCCACTCATCGGCCTTCACCTGGGGGACTTCCGGCAGGGGCTCATTTTCAAAGGGGTCATAGGGGTCCTCCCCTGCGGAGGAGGAATTGGGGTCGAAGGGCTCATCCTCCCCGCCGGAGGAGGAGTTGGGGTCGAAGCCCGGGTCCCCGCCGGGTTCATAGGGGTCCTCCGGGTCCGGGGTGTAGTGATAGACGTTGATTATGGCGCTGGCGCCCTCCTCTCCGCCCATGTACATGAGCTCCACCTTGCAGCCGCCCTTCACGGCCTCGAAGGTGTACATATCCATGGCGGCCAGGTCCATCTCCTCCACCCGCTCCGTGAAGCCGGCCTCCTTAAGGGTCTGGGCGTAGGCCTTTACGGCCGCCCGGTCAGCGTCCTTGAACATGGCCAGAAGGCCGTCCTCCTCATCCTCCGTGCTCATGGCCAGCTTGAAGGGGGGCGTGGGCACAGCCTTGCCCAGCTCCGTCTGGGGCCACGGGCCGCCTATTTTATTGTTTATGGGCTGGCCGTCCTCGTCGGTGCCGGTGACGGAGCCGTCCAGGCCGATGGTCATGACGGAGGGGGCCTTGCCTGTGATGGTGATGGAGCCGTCGGCATTCACGGTGAGCTTGCCGCCTTCGGCCTCCACGCTGGCTCGGAGCTCCTGCTCCTCCTTGGCGGTGAGGCGGTGGGGCTTGAAGTATTCCTCATTTCCGCTCTCGATGTACATCATGACCTTTGTGAGGGTCAGGGGATCCTCCGTCACTGCGCCGGAGATGCCGCTGCCCGCAGGGGGATTTTCAGGGGGCTGCGTCTGCGGGGTAGGGTCCGGCGCGGGGTTTGTGCCGGGCGCCGGGGCGGCGGGCTCTTCGTCGTCCCGGTGGAGGGGCGTGTTGTTTGAGGGCGTATTGCCGCCATCCTGGGGTTTCTGGGTCTCGCCGCCGGAGCAGGCGGCCATAGCCAGCACCAGGCTCAGGGCCAGAACGAATACAATTAGTTTTTTCATGGATTGACCTCCTTATTCTCTGGGAATCACGAAGCTCCCGCCGATTTCAAAATCCTGCCAGATGTTGCCTATCTTGCCCGGGGGCACGGCGCAGTTTCTGCCGCCGCCGCCGAACATCACAAAGGCGGCGTCGTTAGCCTGCCAGACCTCCTGGGCCTTATTGCGGGTCACGGAGACGTAGAGCTCCGACAGGGTGGAGCCCAGCTTGCCGTCGGCGCCTCTGGCCACGGTGCTCTTGATGCTTGCGGTCTGGGTGGGGAAGCCGTAGCTCACCGAACGGCCGTTTTCAAAGCGCTCTACCGGCCTTGCCCACAGGAAATGGAGCTCATGGTCGAAGGCAAAGTATATCTCGTCCCGCTGGTCGTTCATGGAGCCCCATTCCGTGCCGACGGAAAGGGTGCCGTCCTTGTTTACGATTATCTCCACGGTGAGCTCCCCGGCCACGGTGCGCTCCAGACTGGTGGGGGTAACGGTTTTGTCCGTCCAGGACCCCAGCTCCGCCTTCCGGAAGAAGTCCGGCTCCACTGCTCCGCCCCTATAATAGAGCTTCATAATCTGCATCCACTCTTCGCACTCCGTCGCCGGGCCGTTCCAGAGGTCGTTTTCCCCGAAGAAGCGGCTGTCGAACTGGGCCGCATAGTATTCGTTAAGCCAGCCCTTCAGGGTCAGAACGCCCTTATAGTAGCCCCCCACGTCTCCGGCCAGGTCATAGAAGCCCCCCGTTTCCTTGTGGCCCTGCTGGGCAAGAGTTCCGTTCAGCGAGTAGGTGAGCCGCAGTTTATTGACGCCGTAGAGGGTCTTGTTGAAGTCGCCGTCACGCATTACGTTGTCAAACTCGATTCTGGCGCCCTGGTGGTTCTTGTTCTTTTCCGCAATTATGGCCCGGAGCTTCTGGGTGCACCGTGCATAGAAGACGGCGGCCTTTGCAAACTTGCCGTCGGACTCCTTCACGAACTTCTCGTACTGGCTGGTGTCTGCGGCCTCCCGCAGGGCGCCTGCAACGGATATGGTGTTTGCGCCGAAGTTTGCCAGCTTCGTGTGAATCTGGGCCTCCTGCATGGCGCCGAAGGCGGCGTTCCAGGCGTTGTCGTGGGAGTTCCACAGGATGCCGGAGGTATCCCCGGTCTGGACCGTATCCGCTATGCCGCTTACTCCGCCGTACACGGTGGTTACGGCCTGAGCCCCGTTCCCCGGGATGAAACTGGCGACGATGTTTATGAGCTTCTTGAAGCCCTCAAGCTCCACCATGGAGTCCGCCTTCCAGGCCCAGTCGGTGAACTCCTGCAGGTCCTTTTCAGTGACGTTCATCTCCCGCATCACCTCAGCCACGGCCCTGTTGACCTCCTCCAGAGTGGGGCCCGTCAGGGTGGGAGGATAGAGCTTCCCGTCAAACCAGGTGGCCTCGTTCAGAGTGAAGCGGACGGTCTGGGGCTCCATGATGTCCGTTTCGATTATCATGCGGGTAATGTCGTAAAACTCCGCCAGGTCGCCGGTGGCGAGGGCCGTTACGGCGACGGCAATCAGCAGGGCGGCGGCCAGCAGGATGGCCGGAAGGAGCTTTATTATTCTTTTCATTCCCCGATCACCCCCTGCCAGAGTGCGCCGAGCTTTTCACTGTCCGGATTCAGGGCCCGGCCCTCATAGAGCCAGAGGGCGGCGGCCCTCCCGTCTCCGGCATCGGCGGCGGTCATTATGGCCAGGACCCAGCAGGTATCCTCAAAGGGCGCCTCCTGGACCAGGAGCTTTGCCCAGGGCAGGGCCTCCGTCAGGTCCTCCCTTTTTGCTGCGTCCTTTATGGCCGCCAGAAGGTATTCCTGCACCCCGTAGCGGGGGTCGGCGGGCACGTCGTTCAGCACCGGCTCCCAGGCAGCGTATATCTTCTCCTCCGCCTGGCGGAGCTTATCCCGCAGGGTGTACAGGTCCCTTATGGGCACGTCCCGGAGTGCGGAGTAGTCAATGCCCTCCCGGGGATAGTTGGCCATGATTTTTGCCCCGTAAAAATACGGCTCCGCCTCCCGGGTCTTGCCCTGCAGGTCCAGGATAAGCCCCTGGCAGTACCAGGGGAAGGGGCAGTAGGGGCACAGCCTTGCCAGGTCGTCCCAGCTTGTAAAGCGGCTGCCCTCCGAGAGGGCGGCGAAGCTCTCCCCCTCGCCCCTCAGCCACAGCACCCGCTCCACGCACAGCCGCAGGGCCCCTGCGGCGGCGGCGCCGTAGGAGTACCAGGTTATGGCAGACTCATCCATCATGTGCTCGTCAAAAAACTTCCCGTTATCCACGCAGGTCTCCGCCAGCTTGAGTATCTCCTCCGGGTCTGATCCGGCGATGGCCTCCGGCGTCAGATTATCCGGCGGCACGGTCTCCCCCGGGCGGCAGGAGCACAGCATGAGAGCACACAGCGCCAGGGCCAGAGCCCTGGTAAAAACAGTTTTCATGTGAGGTCCCCCCTCATGAGTATTATTCTACAGGGTAATTTTACCGCAGTTTTTCCCGGGAGTATATGGGACCGGGCCCGGCGGGAGGTCCTATTTTAGTCCTATTTTTGATTGGCTTCAAATCGAAGCCCGCTGCGCCGGGCTTCGATTTGAGACTTGCGCTCCATCGCAGCCGGCAAGGGGCCGCCGGCTTTGGTCGGCGCAAGGGCGGCGCTCCGCAGCCGCCTCAGGGTGTTTTTGCCGGGGCAAAGCTCCGGCAAAAACAAATAAAAATCAGCACAGAAAAAGCAAGTCCCCCGCCTTTCGGCGGGGGACTGTGAAAAATGCGTTTATTTGTTTTTTCCGGTCAGTTCAAGGAGCTCCCTGCGGTTTTTTACCCCCAGCTTGGAGAAGATGCTGGAAACATGGTTCTTCACGGTGGACTCGGAGATAAAAAGACTCTGGCCTATCTCCGTCCTGCTCTTGCCGGCCAGGTACTCCCGGAGCACGTCCGCCTCCCGGCGGGTCAGGCCACGCTCCTCTGCCAGAGCGGCCAGCTTGTCCTCCACGGGCTCTTTCTCCGGCTCCGGGGCGCTCCTGCGAAGCCGCCGCAGCACCAGAAGGGTCACCCCGGCGGCCACGGCCAGGACGCACAGGGCCGCCAGAACATACATGACCGCCTTGCCGCCGACGGGCTTTTTGAGCTCGTTGACC
This sequence comes from Oscillospiraceae bacterium, assembly GCA_017400415.1. Classification (GTDB taxonomy): domain Bacteria; phylum Bacillota; class Clostridia; order Oscillospirales; family Oscillospiraceae; genus RUG626. The sequence goes on along the minus strand of JAFPTE010000134.1, from coordinate 6,359 downwards.
CCCGGGTAGAGGGCATCCTTAAGGTCCCCGTAATAACCCCTGGCCACGGCTGCGGCCGCCTCCCGGGGCACTGCCGGACCCCTTTCGGAGGAGTTTATAACGTTGTAATTCTCCCCGTTTTTCAGCTCCGCCGTCACGTTCTCATCGGAGATACGGCAGGCGATGAAGTCGATTTTCCCGGGCTGGCCCTCGGTGCCCTTGGGGCTCTCCAGCTGGATTGGGTGGAAAACGAAGGTCTCGCCCCGGGAGATGTTGCCCTCAAAGGTGCAGAAGCTCACCTCCGTTATGCCCGTGGGCAGGCCGATGCCTATCTGGTCCGCAGGCATGACCATAAGGGCCCCCTCCTGGGGGGCGGAGTTGCCGGAGAAATAGGTGTTCGTTATGTAAACCGGGCTCTGCTCTGCGCTCTGGATCTCGATTCCCCCGCCGAACTTATCGGCGCTGTTATTTGTAATGCGGCAGTCCGCAATGGTTACCGGTGAGTTTGTGACCTGGATGGCGCCGCCGGCCGGGGCAGAGCAGCCGTCCACGGTACAGCCCCGGATGAGAAGCTCGGACCGGCTTATGAGCATTCCGCCGCCGCCGGAGATGTAATAGGTGTTCTTTTCCGTAAAGACCGTGCGGCGATTATCCCTGATGGTGATATTCTCCAGGGTGCCCCGGGCGCTGCCGATGACCATGATGCCGGAGAAGCAGCGGTTTCCCGTGAAGGTGCAGTCTGCGATGGACACGGGGGTGTTCTTCCCGTTGAGCCACAGAACGCCCTTTTCGCAGATGTTGCCGGTGAACTGGCAGCCTCGGATATCCAGCCGCAGGCGGGTGCCTATATCGGAGTTGCCGTCAGAGTAATTGAGGTTCAATGCGGCGCCGGATCTGGCACAGTAGTTTCTGAAGCTGCAGTTTTTAACGGTGAGCTCCAGAAAGCCCCTGGCCTCCAGGCAGCCCTGCCGGGCCCGGTCCCCGTAAAAGGCGTCAAAGGATTCGGCCTTCCCCGGGTCCCCGTCCGGGGATACATAGCAGCCGTCAAAGATGATGTTCTCAAAGGAGACCGTTATGAGCTCGCTCTCAACAGCCGGGGCGTCAATGAGGAAATGGGCCCGCCGCAGGGTGGAGCCCTTCTCCCTTCCCACGATGCGGACGCTCTGGCGGATGGTCAGGTACAGATCCCCCTCCGCAAAGTCCATATCATCCACATAGATAGTCTCCGCCTTGTCAGCCAGGGCCTGAGCCAGCTGGGAGCGGTCGCTGAGAAACGGACCTGCCTCGCCGGCGAAGGAAGGCAGAGTCAATGCAGTGATAATTGCCAGGGAAAGGGTCAGTGCCAAGAGTCTGATTCCGCCACGGGTCACGGTAAGCACCCCTTTTTAGTTTCCTTTTCCCGTTCAGTATAGCCCAGAAGCCCATAAAAAGCAAGAAAAAAGATGGGGTCCCTTTCGGGTCCCCATCCTTTGTTTGATAAGAGGTCTCCCCCTGCTGCGTTTGGGCAGCTGATTCCTCTTATCGGCCCCATTCCGCCTTTCTTCCGGGCCGAATCCCCTTTTCTTCCCGGAGGCAGAACACAGCATCCGCACCCGCCTCTGCCCTGAAGTGCAGGACCGGGGAGGCTGCGGGATTGAGCCTGTGGGCGAATACGATCTCTCATATCTCCCGCTCGCAAGTTTTGATTGTAGCATTTTGGCGGGAAAGTTCAAGTTTCTTTCCGCCAACGGCAGTTATGGGTCCGTGAACGGGAAAAAACGGCGCTTTTTATACGCTGCCGCAGTATCTTTCCATGGCCTCCGCCAGGAGCTTACGGCGCCGTCGGCTTACAGGCACCCGGAAGGAGCCCGCCTCCGCCTCCCCCTCCGTAAGGCCCGTCACAAACCGGAGGTTTACAAGGCAGTAGCGATTGCAGCGGAAGAAGCCCCAGTCCTCCAGCTCCTCACTGAGGGTGCCTATGGAGCCCTTGGCCCGCAGGACGCCTTCCTTCGTGTGGTAAACCAGCAGGTGGTCAAAGACCTCGATATAGTAAACCTCCTCACAGGGGAGCCACTTATGAGCCCCCTCCGTCACTATGCAGATGCGCTTATCCCGGCGGAGCCGGAGCTCTGCCATGGCCCCCTGGAGCTTCCCGGCAAAGGTCTCATATTCCGAAGGCATGACAATATAGTCCAGGGCCCGCAGGTCATAGCCCGCCAGTGCGTACCTGTCCGAGAGGCTCACAAGTATGAGCCCCACCCGGCTGTCCAGCTCTCTCAGGCGCCGGGCCCGTTGCAGACCGCCGTCAATGCCCATGAGCACCAGATCCCAGCCTGAATCATATTTTTCCAGGAAGCTCTCCCCGTCGCCGAAAAGCTCCCAGATGACAGAGAGCCCGGTCTGCTCTCCAAGCCTCTCAAGCCAGCCCTGCAGAACCTGGGAACACAGGTCACCGATTTCCACCAGCGCAGCATGCATTTTTGTCCCACCTTGTGCAAGATATTTATATCATATGCGAAAATAATTATAATATATCGCCGGAATTCTTGCAATAGGCAACTTCTGCAGGCTTAACTATAACGATTTTCTCCTTCGCAAGCGCAGCAAAAGCCGCCGGCAGGATTTCTCCCGCCGGCGGCGAAAGCATCATGCCCGTTATTTCAGCATCTCACGGATGGCCCGCTTGTCGGGCTTTCCGGAGGAGGTCAGGGGCAGCTTATCAAGAACTATAACCTTTTCCGGTATCTCCGGCTTTATGACGGCGGCCTTCATAGCCTCATAGTCCAGGCCGCACCCGGGCTTCAGCACCACGGCGGCGGCGGGCATCTCCCCCCGCTCCGGGTCCGGTATGCCCACCACGGCCACCTCCTTTATGAAGGGCAGGGTCTTAAGCTCCGCCTCGATAACCGCAGGGGAGAGATTGTTTCCGCTGCGGATGATGATATCCTTCTTCCGCCCGGCAAGTCTCAGGCAGCCCTCTCCGTCCAGGTACCCCAGGTCGCCGGTGTGGAGCCAGGAGTCCACGACGACCCTGCCTGTGGCCTCCGGGTCGCCGTAATAGCCCAGCATGACGCCTACGCCCTGTACGCAGATCTCCCCGGTCTGTCCCTGGGGCAGGGGCCTTCCCTCATCATCCAGGATGGCCATTTCCAGATTCGGGAAGGGCCGCCCCATGGTCCTCGCCCGGGTATGGAAGCTGTCCGTTATGCGTGAGCCGGAGTAGGAGGGCGAGTTTTCCGTCATGCCGCAGCCGGAGCGGAGGGTCATATCCAGCTCCCGCTCAATGAGGCAGAACTGCTCCAGGGTGTAGGGCCCCCCGGTGATGTGGCCGTATTTCAGGCTGGACAGGTCGTAAGCCCCCCGCCGCTCATCCTCCACAAGCCGCATGAGGAACGTGGGCACGGTGACTATCCAGTTGCAGCGGTATTTCTCAATATCCGCCATGGCGGCGGCGGTGGACAGCTTTTTCCGTGACACCTCCGTGCCGGCGCAGAGCACCAGAAGGCACATAAGGCCGAAGCCCAGGATGTGGTTCAGAGGCGCCACGCAGATGAATATGTCCCCGTGCCTGTTGCCGTTGCACTCTATCTCCCCCAGCATGGTGTTCAGTATCCCGTACTCCCGCAGCATGACCGCCTTGGGCGTGCCGGTGGAGCCGGAGGTGAAGATTATGACCGTGCAGTCATAGGGAGAGGCGTCCGTCACGGAGAGGGTCTCCCTCCTGGGCACATAGGAAAAGGGCTCGCCGTTCACGGTCCAGACGCCGGTCTCGTCGGTGAGGAGGTATTCCGGGTCCACCTTGGGCGCATAGCCCAGAAAGCAGTCCAGGGTGCCGTGCTCGCCGCAGAGGATGGCAACAGCCCCCAGGGCAACCGTGGCCTGCATGAGCACCTGGGTCTCATACTCAAGGGTCACCCGGATGGCAAGGCGGCTCTGCTTCCTTATCCCCAGGGAGCGCAGGGCGGCCATGGCCCCGTTCACGTTTTCGAGATGCTGACGGAAGGTGACGCCGACCCCGTCGCACACATATGCCAGGTCATCCGGATACAGCCCGGCATTTTTTATTATAGCTTCATAAAGGGTCCCCCGGTAAAGGTCCAAATCAGTCATCTCCCGCCGTGCAGTATTGTTACCGACAATTATACCGATTCTATCTTCTTTTGTCAACGGTCACAGTCATTTTGCAGGTTTCCCATCATTATATTATCCTGCAGAATCCTGTGGGAGACATCACAGAGCTTCCCGGAGCTCCGGGAAAGTGCGGGAAAACACCGCAGGGCACCAAGCTCCACAGCCGCCTCCCCTTGAATTCCGTAAAAAAATATCAGGATTATCATTGTATCCATTTGCAGCACCTTCCGCAAGGGTGTATAATAAAGAAAAAACGGAGGCAGAAACTGTGATTTACAAAGAAGAGCTTGAGCTTACCCAGGTCTGGGACAAGACCTTCCCGAAAAGCGAGAAGGTTGACCACTGCAAGGTGACCTTTCCCAACCGCTACGGCATCACCCTGGCGGCGGATATGTACCTGCCCAGGGGTCTGACGGGCAGACTTCCGGCCCTTGCGGTCTGCGGCCCCTTCGGCGCAGTGAAGGAGCAGTGCTCCGGCCTTTACGCCCAGGAGATGGCGGAGCGGGGCTTCGTGACCCTGGCCTTTGACCCCTCCTTCACCGGGGAGAGCGGAGGGAACGTCCGGTACATGGCCTCCCCGGACATAAACACCGAGGACTTTATGGCGGCAGTGGACTTTCTGAGCCTCTGCGAAAGGGCGGACCCGGAGAAAATCGGCATCATCGGCATCTGCGGCTGGGGCGGCATGGCTCTGAACGCCGCAGCCCTGGACACCAGGGTCAAGGCCACCGTGGCCTCCACCATGTACGACATGACCCGGGTAAACGCAAAGGGCTACTTTGACTCCGAGGATTCGGAGGAGGCCCGCCATGCCCGCCGGAGCGCCCTGTGTGCCCAGCGCCTGGAGGACCTGAAAAACGGCAGTTACGCCCTGGGCGGCGGCGTGGTGGACCCCCTGCCGGAGGACGCCCCCTTCTTCGTGAAGGACTATTACGACTATTACAAGACCCCCCGGGGCTATCACCCCCGGTCCCTGAACTCCAACGGGGGCTGGAACGTCATCGGCTGCCAGAGCTTTCTGAATCAGCCCATCCTGCAGTATTCCGGCGAGATCCGCTCCGCCGTGCTCATCATCCACGGCGACAAGGCCCACTCCTTCTATTTTGGCCGGGACGCCTACGAGAACATGATTCGGGACAGCAAATACGCCGGGAACAAGGAGTTTATGCCCATCAGCGGGGCCGTTCACACGGACCTTTATGACGGCGGCGGCAAGGGCGCCATCCCCTTTGACCGGCTGGAGAGCTTTTTCCGGGAGTATCTGAGATGATGGGGCGTGTTTTGCCGCTGCTACTGGCCCTTCTCTGCCTTGCAGGCTGCATGGCCCGGCCGGAAATGGCCCCGCAGCCTGAGCCGCCCCAGCCCCAGACCGAACAGCAGCCCCAACAGCATACCGAGCAGAAGCCTGAGCCGGAGCCCCAGCCCGAGCCGGAGCCTGAGACCAAGAAGACGGAGGAGACCATGATTTACGCACACATCGGAGATACGGTGCTGACCATAGCGCCGGAGGACAATTCCTCCGCCCGGGCCCTTACGGAGCTCCTGGCGAAGGGGGACCTGACGGTTTCCATGCACGATTACGGGGGCTTTGAAAAGGTGGGCTCCCTGGGCACAAGCCTTCCCCGGAACGACGAGCCCATCACCACCGCCCCCGGCGACGTGATTCTCTACCAGGGAAACCAGATAACCATCTATTACGCCGAAAACTCCTGGACCTTCACCCGCCTGGGCAGAGTTCAGGGCCTGACAGCCTCCCAGCTGAAGGCCGCCCTGGGCGACGGGGACCCCACGGTGGTATTCTCGCTGAAATAAAGACATCCGCTCCGGAAAACCATCTTGTACGGAGCTGACTTCACAGGCCCGGGAGGGGATTGCAAAGCACCTTGACGGTGCCCGCAGCTCTTTTCTGGTATTCGTCCATTTTTTAAAAGTCTTTCTTTTTTGTGCGTTCCGGAACAATCATTGTATCCGCCGCTCCCGTCAGCACCGTGCCGCCGCTTATGCGGTTAAATGTGCCGAGGGACACCTCATCCGGCCCTTCGGGCCACCTTCCCCTCAAGGGGAAGGCTTCGGTTTTTCGGCTTCCCTGCTCTTGCTCTCAGGCTTCCCCTTGAGGGGAAGCTGTCAGCCGGCAGGCTGACTGATGAGGTGTCCTCCCGGCAGGAGCTTCTGGATTACCTGAGCGGCAGAAAATGAGTAAAAAAAGCATCACCGCCCTTAAAAGGCCGGTGATTCAGACTGCAGACAAACCATGCTTCAATTGTTTTTGC
>JAFPTE010000133.1 GCA_017400415.1 Oscillospiraceae bacterium | reverse complement strand
GTGTCGGAGAGCGAGCCCACCTACCGGGAGATAATCCGGGAGATGGGGGCCAAGGGCTACCGCTACGTGGGATACTTGCCCAGCGAGATGACGGCCTACGGCCGCATTACGGAGGCGGACCTGGTCTTTGAAAAGGAGGAGTGGTGATGACCCTTCGTGAGGCCCTGGAAAAGCTGGTAAAATTTGAATAATTCCGGAACTTTTTTCACCTTTTGTCCGTCACATAGGTGAGGTGAGAGGCATGAGAATAATCGCAGCCCTGCTGTCACGGCTCAGTAAGGAATGAGGAGGTTTTCCCGATGTTCGGCAAGGAAAAATGCAAAATGCTCAAGGAGATCCGCCGCAGAGTGGCGGAGGCCAACGACATACCCCTCATAATTGAAGAGTGCACCCATAAGGGAAACTGCGCCGGCACCTGCCCCCGGTGCGAGAGCGAGCTCCGTTACCTGGAGCGGGAGCTGGAGGCCCGGCAGCGCCTGGGCAAGACCGTGGCCCTGGCGGCCCTGTGCGCCGGGCTGGTGACGGCCGTCGGCTGCACCTCCGATGCCCCGGCGGGCCCGCCTGCCGACGCCACCGGCATTTCGGTGCCGCCTCCGGTGGAGGAAAAGGGCGTGGAGCCCTCCCGGGATGTGGTGGAGGGCCTGATGGTGCCGGACACGGAGGCCCTGGCCGGTAAAATCGCCTATGTTCCGGAGGATGAGTGCCCCACGGACCCGGAGATCGTGGAGCCCCTGGGCGGCGACCCAAATCCGGACTGGGAGGGAGAGCCCGCAATTCCCGTGAAGGCCGGGGACGAGGAAAACCCCCTGCCCACCGCCGGCATGCCCCCCATGGCCGACTACGTTTACGGCGCAACCCCCGCAGAGAAGGATGAGTGAGCCCACCTTCCCCCTGGCGGCTCTGAGCCGCCTGCGGATGGCCATTGACGGGGTGGGCGTGACCACCCTGGTCTGCGGCACGGGCTGCCCCCTGCGGTGCAGGCTTTGCATAAACGCACAGATGCTCAGCACGGCAAAGCCCATGGAGGTCACCCCCCGGCAGCTCTATGACCTGCTCCGGCAGGACGATATCTACTTCCAGGCCACAGGAGGCGGCCCCACCTTCGGCGGCGGGGAGGGCCTTCTGCACCTGGACTTCATCGAGGCCTTCCGGCCCCTGGCCCCCCGCTGGCACATAACGGCGGAGACCAGCCTTCAGGTGCCCCCGGACTGGATACCCAGGGCCGCCCGGTGCGTGGACGCCTTCGTGGTGGATATCAAGACCCTGGACCGGGAGATATACCGCCGCTATACGGACGGGGACGTGGATGCGGCCGCAGGCAACCTGCGGCGGCTTCTGGAGCTGTGCGGCCCCGGGCGCATCCGGGTCCGGGCGCCCATAATCCCGGGCTTCGCCGACGAGGCCAGCCGCCGGGAGACCGTCCGTCAGCTCCGGGAAATGGGGGTCACGGATATCGATGAGTTCACCTATATAGACCCCGCAGAAAGGAAAAAGTAAAATCCCACGCCGCACGGCGTGGGATTTGGTGTTTTAAGGCTCCCTCCAGGGGAACGCTTTGAAGACGGAGACTGCCCTTTGGCTCCCTTGTGTAAAGGGAGCTGTCAGCGAAGCTGACTGAGGGATTGCGGGCCCGGTGAAGCGCCGTGTCAATCCCCCCGGCCTGACGGCCACCCCCCTTTACACAAGGGGGGCAGAGAGAGGGGGAGGGGCCGCCCCGCACAAGGGGGGCTTTGCTCTCAGGCTTCCCCTTGAGGGGAAGCTGTCGCCGGAGGCGACTGATGAGGTGTAAATGTATGGGCAAAACCAGCAACAGGGGCGACACCTCATCCGCCTCGCTGCGCTCGGCACCTTCCCCTCAAGGGGAAGGCTTTGAAGAAAGAGACTGCCCTTTGGCTCCCTTGCATGCGGGAGCTGTCAGCGAAGCTGACTGAGGGATTGTGGGTCCGGTGAGGTGCCGTGTCAATCCCCCCGGCCTGACGGCCACCCCCCTTTACACAAGGGGGGCAGGGAGAGAGGGGGAGGTGTGCCACCCCGCACAAGGGGGGCGGGAGAGGCAGGCCTATCACCGGAATTCGATGGTCATGACCGGCTCCGCCTCCAGGGGGGCGAAGACTGTGCCCGGGCTCTGGGCGAAGACCTCGGTGGAGTCCCGATGGGTCTTGACCTCCCCCTTCAGCAGCACCCTGGAGGAGGTGTTTGCGGTAACGGAGGAGGGGTCGGAGGAGGAGAAGACCGTCTCCGTTATTCCCTCGCCGCCCACTGCGGCCATGGAGTTGTCCCGCCAGACCAGGGTCCGCCCGAAGGCAAATTCCACCTTGTCTTCTGCGGAGGTTAGGCTCCCGGCCAGGGTGGGGGATACTATTCCCACGGTTTCCGTGATGTAGACCGTTATCTCCCCCCGGGCGGTGCGCTTCAGGGAGGGCTTCACGTTCCGGGTCTCGGATTCCAGCCTGTAGCTGCCCATGCTGAACAGAAGGGCCTTGAAGGGCGCAATGGACGAGGTGTTCATAAGCCCCTGCTCCGCCGGGGAAAGATCCAGGCTCTTCAGCTCCAGGGTCAGGGTGCCGGAATATGCCCCCGTAATGTCCCTGCCGCTGTTTCTGAGCTGGCCCGTCAGGGTGCACTCCATGAGGTTGTTGGATGCTTCCCAGAAGGTGCAGTGATAGGTGCGGTAATTGACGGCCCTATCAAATTTTATCACCCAGGCGCTGTCCCCGGCGTTTTTTTCGGCTGCCTCCAGGGCCCGGCGGCTGCAGGCGGCGTAGAAGTCCGTGACGATGGCAATGTTCTTTTCCAGCAGGGCCAGGTAATCGTCAAAGCGCTTGTTGCCCCCCAGCCAGTCCTTGGCCACCATAATGCTGTTCTCTATGAAGCCGGCCATACCGGCGTGCTTCGCTGCGAAGCCGGAGGCGCCCTGGGCCGCTCTGGAGATTTTGCCGATTCTGCCGGCCTTTGCGGCGCCCTTTTCTATTGCGGCCTTTGCGGCGTCCTTGGCCACGTTTATGGCTGTGCTCTGGGCGGCGGAGGCCGCGCTCTCGTGGACCACTGCGTCATAATAATCGGCCACGGAGTAGGGGGTCCCGGGGAAGGGGAGATAGGAGAGCAGGCCCGCCGCCACCTGGTCACCCCAGTAAAGGCCTGCGTCCTTCTGTGCCCGGGCGGCAATCTGGCTTACAAGGGCCACCCGGTCCGCCGTCAGGTCCTTTTCCGCCAGCACCTGGCGGATGATGGAGTTCATCTCCGCCACAGAGAGCTCCGGCATGCCGGAGAGGCTGCCCAAAAAGGATAATTCCCCCAGCTTCAGCGTCACGAAAAAGGGGGTCTTGGTCTGCCCGGCTTTCACGGTAATCCGGTTATAATCTATGCCCGGGATTTCCTTGTCGTCCGCCGCCAGGGCCGGGCACGCCATAAGGGGCACCAGGGAGAGCACAAGGGCCAGGAGCAGGGAAATGGCCTTTTTCATCGCTGCACCTCCATTCTGTCTGAGGCCTTGAAGAAGGCCTCCTTCACCTTCAAAAGGTCCCCGTCCCCGGGGAAGATTGTCAGGCCCTCGTCTATGCACCGGCCGGAAAACTCCCAGTCCATGGCGTAGATGCCGCAGACGGCGCCGTTTCTCCAGCAGACCGGGTCGTAGGGGTCCGCCTTCAGGGCCTGCCTGGCGTACCAGAGGGCCTCTTCATATTTTTCCTCCTTCACCGCCCGGGCGGAAAGGCTCACCAGCAGCTCCGGGTCAAAGAAGCTCCGGTCCCAGAGCTGGCCGGCGGGGTCCGGGGTGTAAACGGAGTATATGGCCTTCTCCACCTCAAGAAGGGTGCTCCGGACGGCGTAAAGGGTGGAGGTTTCCATATCCCGAAGGTAATAGAAGTCCAGGCCCTCCTCCGGGAACATATACATGACTGAGGCGGCGGCGTAGGGCTCAATGCAGCCCTCCCGGTCCCCCTGGAGCTCCAGAAGGAGCCCCTCAAAGTAGCTGGGGTAAGGGGAGGAGAAGTTCACCGCCGCCAGGTTTTCCCAGCCCACGCAGGGGCTTTCGGCCGTAAGTGCGGCCAGGGAGGCGCCCTCCCCCCGGAGCCAGAGTATATACTCTATGGCGTAGCGCAGGGCCCCGGCGGAGGCGGCGGAAAAGGAATAGTAGTACCCGCTGAGCACCGTGAGGCCCAGGTCCGCCGTCCGGTCTCCCTCGTTTTTAATCTCCTGCACGTAGATTAAAAAATCCTCGTAGGAGGTACTGCCCGCCGGCAAGGCCGCCTGCTCCTCCTGCCCCTCAAAGAAGGGGGCCAGGGCTTCCAGCTCGCAGGCCGTGAGCAAGGCCGCCATGAGGACGGCGGTTAGAAATGCGGTTATCCTTCTGACCATAGCTTTGCCCTCCTGATAAAAGCGGGGGCGGATTATTCCGCCCCCGAGTGTCCGATGAAAATCGACGTTGGAGTATTTTATTGGCGCATGAGAGCTTCCAGCTCGGCGTCGGATTTGACGTCGAGCTCATTTTCGGCATAGAAGCGGGTCTGAAGAACGGCAATCGCTTTTCCCTCGTAAGTGAAGACGAAATCGTAATAACCGGGCTCGCAATCTTCCTTATTCAGATAGAAGCTGCCCCATTCCGTTTCACCCGGTTTTTCCGCATCCTCGGGATAATGAAGATCGCAGTAGCTTGCAAAGTTCGGCATCAGGTCGGAGAACTTGCAGGTGTTGTAATACTCCTGGTCGTCCCGGTGCTTGAGGATCCAGACGCGCAGACCGTACTTCGCATCGGTATCCGGGTAGAAATAGATCCACTCGTTCAGTTCAAAGATGCAGCGCACGTCGGTAAGGGAAGACTTTTTTCCGTTGAAGCCGTCCGCAGTGCCGGCTTGGTTGCCTTTGATGGTCACGCCCTTCAGAACGGAGGGGTCCCGGTCGTCCAGCTTTATGAGGTTCATTTTGCCGGTGAGCCTGGCAGCGCCTGCGCCGGTGCCGCCGCCGGAGGGGTCAGCATCCCCGCTGCCGCTGCCCCCTCCGCTGCCGGAGGAGCCGGGCTGGGAGTCGCCGCCCTGCTGGGAAGGAGTTTGTGCCTTGCAGGAGAAAAGGGAAAGCGCAAGAGAAAGAATCAGCAGAATGAGAACGATTCGTTTCATGAAAACAGCCTCCTTATTATTCGGTTTTCAGGAAAAAGCATTTACAGTTATGTTATATCATACACCATTTACAATGTCAACAATGAGCTGCGATTTTCTGAAATACAGATTTTTCGGCGCACAAAAGGCCCGCCGCAGCTTCCTGCGGCGGGCCTTGGCTTTCTTGTGTGCGGGAGCTGTCGCCGGAGGCGACTGATGAGGTGTAAGCGTATGGGCAAAACCGGCAGAAGTGCTGTGTCAATCCCCCCGGCCTGACGGCCACCCCCCTTTACACAAGGGGGGCTTTCCTCTTGCCCTCAGGCTTCCCCTTGAGGGGAAGCTGTCGCCGGAGGCGACTGATGAGGTGTAAGTGTATAGGTCAGAATTGCAGAAAAGGCGACACCTCATCCGTCACGGCTTGCGCCGTGCCACCTTCCCCTCCAGGGGAAGGCTTTGAAGAAAGAGACTGCCCTTTGGCTTCCCCTTGTGCGGGAGCCGTCGCCGGAGGCGACTGATGAGGTGTAAGCGGACGAGCCCCCCTTTACACAAGGGGGGAGAGACTTCACCCGAATATGCCGAAGAGCTTTTTCTTCTCCCAGGGCTCGCTGCGGACGCCCAGGACGGTGTAGCCTGTGGGGTCGATGGCGGCGTGGGCGGCCTCCTCGGAAACGGCGGCCTCGCCGATGACCACGGTCTCGCCCTTCTTGTGGTCGCTCTTCACGTTATCGAAGCCGGTGGCCTTCCGGACCGCCTCGTTTACGTGGCTCTCGCACATGGGGCACATCATGCCGTCAACCTTAATAACCGTCTTTACCATAATTCTTCCTCCTTATCAGTGACCGCCCAGGACCTGGCCGAACTCGGAGCCGTCCGAGTTCAGGCCGTCACGCTTCAGCATGTTTTCCAGGACGTTTATATCCGTTGTGATATCCATGGCGTCGGACTCGTAGAGCTTATCCAGCTGCTTCCGGAAGCCCTCCACCAGCATGTCCAGTATCCGCTCGATATCCGCCTTGGCGGTCTTCACGTTGTCGCCCTCCGCCCCGGCAGAGTCGAACTCGGCATAGGAGTGGAGGAGCTTGAGGGCCGTAGGCAGGTAGTAGCTCATGAAGCTCTTTATCTGGGGCAGGCGCTCCGGCTTGTCCTGGACCGCCTTGAAGATCTTGGCGGTCAGGTCCTCCATCTCGTCTATGCGGGCGGAGATATCCGGGTCCGGAATATCGTCGTTCACCTTGCGGATCTCCCGCAGGATCTGGCGGTAGCGGCCCTCGTCATCCGTGGGGGCCTCCGGCTCCGCCTCCTTGGCAGGGGCTGCGCCGGGCTTCAGGATGAGGATGCCGTTGCCCTGGTCCACGTAGGCGGTCTCGCCCAGAAGGCCCTTTTCCAGCATGACCTCAATATCCCGCTTCAGGGTCTTCTCCTTCACGCCGCAGGTGGTGCACAGCTCCCGGAGCTCCACATAGTCCCGGCCGCCGATGACCACCAGGTAGCTGGTGATGCGCTGGGCCCGGCGCTTGAGGCCGATGCGGGCCGCAATGGAGACGCCGCCGCCGATGAGCATGGATATGGCGGCCAGCAGGCCGGAGATGTTGGGCACGCCGGTGAGGATATCCCCCAGGGCGCCGGTGAAGAGAAGGGTGCCGGAGAGGATCAGCAGGGCGCCGATGGCCAGGAGCACCACCGGGGTGTCCCCGTTTATCTCCTTCTCCCGGTTCTTCTTCTGCTGCTGGGCTGTGGTCTCGGGCTTCTTGGCGGAGGAGGTGCTCTGGGTCACCTTGGAGCCGGCGGCCTCCTGAATGGCCGGGGCGGTGTACTGGGCGGCCTTGTGGTCCAGGGGTGCGCCGCCTGTCCTGCCGGAGGAGTAGTGCACCGGGGTCTTGGAGACGCCGGAGTAGGTGGTGGAGTAGCTGGAGGAGGTGCGGGTGTTCTGCTGCCGGTTCTGCCTTGAAAGGTCCGTCAGCACCAGGGTCTTGTCCACGTAGTTGATGTAGGCGTTCTTGCCGAAATCGCCGGAGGCCACCATCTTCTGGACCTCCCGCAGGCAGCTCTCAAAGCTTATGCCCACGGCGGAGGCCATGTGCTCGATGGAGAGGGCCTGGGACCCGATGCTCATGAGCTTGTATTTCTGCTGGCGGGCGGTCTCCTGGCTCAGGGAGCTCCGGGACCCGCCGGAGCGGAAGATGTCAAACACCCCCAGCTTGTACAGCAGAAGGCCGATGCCCAGGGGCCAGAGGCCCGTGGCGAAAAAGATGGCTATGAGCAGAAAGCTGCCCGCAGAAAAGTCGTTATTCTTCTTGGAATTCATCCGTAGGGCCCCCTCACTTTTCCAGAGTTATATTCTCGATGCCGTTTTCTTCAAATTCCTCAATGTATTCCAGAATCCGCTCGTCCAGAATGCACTCGTCCTCCTGGACCTGGGGCTCCTCCCGGGAGATATCCCGCCTGGCCAGCTCCTCCGCCAGTATCTCGTAGAAGACTGCGTCCTCATAGTCCATGATGGCCTCGTGTATGCCGCCCCGGACGTACTCCTCCGAGGGACGGACCCGGTCCCGGTCCCGGCGGCAGAGCCTTTCGGCGCCGTTTTTCAGACACTGGGAGAAGATGAGCCCCTCCATGTCGTCATAGTCCCTGATGCGGTCATCCTCCCGGGTGGAGTTCAGTATCCAGTTTCCCACGTAGACCATATCCAAAAGCCTGCGGAATTGCAGGTCTGTAAGCTGTAAATTAACCATAGAATGCCTCCCGGGACCCTTTCTTGTGCAGTCCCACCTTACATTATATCAAATCTCTGAAAGAAATTCTACATTTTCCACTTGTTTTATTTTGAAATTTAAACTATATTATAATATACGCCCCTGAATAATCAAGAGTTAAGGATGTGATTTCCCTGGATAACCGTCCTATCGGGGTTTTTGACTCCGGCCTGGGTGGCCTTACGGCCCTGCGCTCCCTGAGCCGCATCCTCCCGGGGGAGGATATAATCTACTTCGGCGACACCGGCCGGGTTCCCTACGGCGGCCGCAGCCGTGAAACCATAATGAAGTACGCCCGGCAGGATATAGCCTTCCTCCGGTCCTTCGACATAAAGGCGGTGCTTGCAGCCTGCGGCACCGTCAGCACCAACGGCCTGGACGAGATCGCCGCCCGGAGCGACATTCCGGTGTTCGGGGTGGTGGAGGCGGCGGCAGCCGCAGCGGCGGCGGCCACCCGTTCCGGCCGCATCGGCGTCATCGGCACCAAGGCCTCCATAAAGAGCCGGGCCTATGACGAGGCCATTCTGGCCCTCCGGCCCGACGCCCGGGTGGTGAAGAACGCCTGCCCCCTGTTCGTGCCTCTGGTGGAGGCCGGGAAGATCGGGGACGCAGACCCGGTGCTGGACCTGGTGGCCCGGGAGTACCTGGAGCCTATGAAGGAGGCCCGGGTGGATACCCTTATCCTGGGCTGTACCCATTTCCCCATAATTGCAGGCACCATCGGGCGCATCATGGGCCCGGAGGTAAGGCTGGTGGACACGGGGGCCCAGACCGCCCTGCGGCTGGCCCGGTGCCTTAAAGAAAACGATATGCTTTCAGAGAAAGAGGAGGGCGGGTGTCACCGCTACTTTGTCTCGGATAATCCGGATTCCTTCCGGGAGGCTGCAGAGCTGTTCCTGGGCGGCTCCCTCCGGGGCGAGGTGCGGCACATCAGCGTTGACGAGCTATGAGAAAGAAAAAAGAAGAGGCCCCGCAGGGCTTCGACGCCATCATCTCCGTAAAGGGCCTGCTGGGCACCTCGGAGGAGGGGGACGAGATTGAGCTGAACACCACCGGTACATACAGCTACTCCCCCGGAAACATTTACTTTGAATATATGGAGACGGAGCTCACCGGCATGAGCGGCACAAAGACCTCCTTCTCCGTAACGCCCCAGGCCGTCACCATAACCCGTGAGGGCCAGGTGGGCATGCAGATGCTCTTTGAGGAGGGCAAGAAGCACTATTTCGTTTACAACACACCCTACGGCTCCGTGACCATGGGCCTGGGCACCAGGGATATCGAGAACCGCCTTATGGAAAACGGCGGCAGGCTCCGGATAAACTACACCCTGGATATGTTCGACATGGCCTCCAGAAACAACGTTACCGTAGACATCAGAAAACAGCAGCAGGAGAGAAAGCAATGACAAACATGATAGAAAAGGCCCGCACCGAGGCCGCCAAGCTCATAGACGCAGCCTATGAAAAGGCCGCAGCCCAGGGCCTTCTGCCCGCCGGCGTCACCCTTAAGGGCACCCTGGAGATACCCAAGGATACCGCCAACGGGGACTACGCCTCCTCCGCCGCCATGGCCGCCGCCCGGGATATGCACAAGGCCCCCAGGTATATCGCCGAGACCCTTGTGGCCAATATGGACCTTGACGCCTCGCCCTTCGAGTCCGCCGAGGTGGCGGGCCCCGGGTTTATAAACTTCCGGCTGGGCCCCGGCTGGTACGGGGACGTGCTCTCCGGCATCGAGGCCGACGGAGCCAATTACGGCCGCAGCACCATGGGAGCCGGGGAGAGGGTCATGGTGGAGTTCGTCTCCGCCAACCCCACGGGCCCCATGACCATCGGCAACGCCAGAGGCGGCGTGCTGGGGGACGCCCTGGCCTCCGTTCTGGACCGGGCGGGCTATGACGTTTACCGTGAGTTCTACGTAAACGACGCCGGCAACCAGGTGGACCTTTTCGGCAAGAGCATCGAGGCCCGGTACCTGCAGATCTGCCTGGGAGTAGATATGATAGAGTTCCCGGAGGACGGCTACCACGGGGACGATATCAAGGAGCTGGCCCAGGAGATTTACGATAAGGACGGGGAAAAGTACGTGGATATGGACCCGGCTCAGAGCCGCCGGATCTTCACGGAGTACGCCCTGCCCCGGAACATCGCCCGGATGCAGCGGGACCTGGCCAGATACGGCATAAAGTTTGACAACTGGTTCCTGGAATCCAGCCTCCATAAGTCCGGCGCTGTCCGGCAGGTGGTGGATATGCTTACGGAAAACGGCCTGACCTACGAAAAGGACGGGGCCGTGTGGCTTAAGAATACGGACCTGGGGGCCGATAAGGACGAGGTCCTCCGCCGGGCCAACGGCTTCTACACCTATTACGCCGTGGATATCGCCTACCATATAAACAAGTTCGCCGTCCGTGGCTTTGACAGAGTCATCGACGTTTGGGGCGCCGACCACCACGGCCACGCCATCCGGTTCAAGGCCACCTGCTCCGCCCCCTGCATCCCCATCGACGCCGGGAAGCTGGACTTCCTCATCATGCAGATGGTCCGCCTGGTGCGGGACGGGGAGACCGTGAAGGTATCCAAGCGCACGGGCAAGGCCCTGACCCTGGCGGACCTCTTGGACGAGATCAGCGTGGACGCCTGCCGCTTCTTCTTCAACGCCAAGCCGGATACCCACCTGGAGTTCGACCTGGGCCTGGCCGTCCGGCAGGACAGCGAAAACCCGGTGTACTACGTCCAGTACGCCCACGCCAGAATATGCAGCCTCATCGCCGCCCTGGCGGAGGACGGGGTGCCCGTCCCCCCGGCAAAGGACGCCGATTTCTCCCTTCTCAGGGAGCCGGAGGAGCGGGAGCTCATCAAGCAGCTGGCCGTCTTCCCGGAGGAGATAAAGCTGGCCGCCCGGGACTATGACCCCAGCCGCATAAACCGCTACGCCATAGAGCTGGCTGCCCGGTTCCACCGGTTTTATAACGCCTGCCGCATAAGAGGCGCCGAGCCTCATCTCCTGGCCGCCCGGCTCAAGCTGGCGGACTCCGTCCGCATCACCATCGAGAACGCCCTGGCCATCGTGGGCGTCTCCGCCCCGGAAAAGATGTAAACGAAAGGCAGCCCCCCGGGCTGCCTTTTTTGCGCCCATAAAAGCCTTCCCCTCCGAGGGGAAGCCTGAGGGCAAGCTCTTTCCCTGAAGCCTTCCCCTTGAGGGTAGCGAAGCGGCCGCACGGCAGTGAATGACATGCCGGTGGCATGTCAGAGCCGTGCGGTGACCGAGCCGCAGCGAGACAGGTGGCCCGTCAGGGCCGGATGAGGTGTCGCCCCTGCCGCTGATTTGCCCCATACATTTACACCTCATCAGTCTGCCCTTGCGGGCAGCCAGCTTCCCCTCCAGGGGAAGCCAAAGGGCAATCTCTTTCTCTATAGCCTTCCCCTTGAGGGGAAGGTGGCCCGTCAGGGCCGGATGAGGTGTCGCCCCTGCGTCCGCTGGGACATTACGGAAAACGGCCTGAAACGGGTACCGATCATCGGGAAATAAAACCAAATCCCACGCCGGGGCGTGGGATTTTTTCTTTTATGCCTCCGAGCACGGCGACGAAGATTTCTATAGCCCTATTGTCACCGTCACGGCCACGAAGTTTAAAAGCATGTGCAGGAAGATGGTGCCGTAGATGTTCTCGGACTTATCGTAGCATATGGCCAGGGCCAGGCCGCCGGGGACGTAGTCCACCAGCTGCAGGACCGTGG
>JAFPTE010000132.1 GCA_017400415.1 Oscillospiraceae bacterium | reverse complement strand
GGAGGCCAAAATGGAGGCCAATCCCGAAAATCGGAGATTTTTCGTTTTGGAAAACCCTTGCGGCACAAGGCTTTCCGGGTTTTGAACGGTGTGAGGCGTGAGACATTTTGAGTCCGGCACGTCTGCCAATTCCATCACACCGGCTGATACTCCTGCATTATAGCGCAAAAAGGCGCCTCATGCAAGAGTTTTATACCCGTTCCGGGCAGAACTCCATCATAATGGCGTCCTCCCTGGGCTCCTCGTAATAGCCCCGGCGCAGGCCCAGCACCTGAAAGCCCAGGCCGGAATACAGGGCCCGGGCGGCGGCGTTGGACTGGCGCACCTCCAGAAGGACCCGCTTCGTGCCCCGCCGCCCGGCCTCCTCCAGGCACAGCTCCATAAGGTGCCGGGCGATGCCCCGGCGGCGGAAGCCCGGGTTCACGGCCACGTTGAAGACCTCCGCCTCATCGGGGAAAAAGTGGATCACCGCAAAGCCCGCCAGGACCTCATCCTCAAGGGCCAGGTAAAAGGCGGCGTCCGGACTGTCCAGCTCCGCACGGAAGCCGGCGCCGGACCAGGGCAGGGAGAAAATCTCCCGCTCCAGGGTCACCACGGCGGGTATATCCTCCGCCCTTGCCAAACGATACCGGGTCATTTCGCTGCGTACCAGGTGGGGCCCCAGCCCACCTCCGCCGTCAGCGGCACGGCAAGCTGGGCTGCCCCCTCCATCTCCTTTTTCAGAATTTCCGCCACCTGCTCCCTGGCCCCCTCCGGGCACTGGACGATAAGCTCATCGTGGACCTGCAGAAGGAGCTGGGCCCCCAGGTCCGCCTGACGGAGGGCGGAGTCCACCCGAATCATGGCGAGCTTCATTATATCGGCGGCGGTGCCCTGGATGGGCATGTTCCGGGCCACCCGCTCCCCGAAGGAGCGGAGATTGAAATTGGAGCTTGCAAGCTCCGGCAGGGGCCTCTTTCGGCCGTACAGGGTCACGGCGGCGCCGGACTCCCGGGCCTCACGTACCGTGCGCTCCATATAGTCGGCAACGCCCCGGTACCGGGCCATATAGGCGTTGATATAGTCCCGGGCCTGGGCCACGGACACGTGGATATCCTCCGACAGGGAGAAGGCGGAGATGCCGTACACTATGCCGAAGTTCACGGCCTTGGCCCGGCTCCGCTCCTCGTGGGTGACCTCCTCCGGGCTGATGCCCAAAACGCCGGCGGCGGTGGCTCTGTGGATATCCACCCCGGTTTTGAAGGCCCGGGTCATGGCCTCGTCCCCGGAGATGGCCGCCAGAATCCGCAGCTCAATCTGGCTGTAATCGGCGTCCACCAGCACCATGCCCGGGGGCGCCACGAACATTTTCCGTATCTCGCCCCCCAGCTCCCGCCGGATGGGGATGTTCTGCAGGTTGGGCTCCGTGGAGGAAAGGCGGCCTGTGGCGGTGACCGTCATCTGGAAGCTTGTGTGGATGCGGCCGTCCGGGCCGATGACCTTCAGAAGCCCGTCCGTATAGGTGCTTTTGAGCTTACTGAGCTCCCGGTACTCCAGGATTTTCCCCACAACGGGGTTTGCGGGCCGGAGCTTTTCCAGCACCTCGGCGTTGGTGGAGTAGCCGGTCTTGGTCTTCTTGGGGGCCGGCAGGCCCAGCTTTCCGAAGAGCACCTCCCCCAGCTGCTTGGGTGAGTTTATGTTGAACTCCGTGCCGCAGAGGCTGTAAATCTCACCCGTCAGCCGGTCGATTTCCACGGAAAGGGCGGTGCCGAAGTCCGTTATGGCCTTCCGGTCCACCAGAAAGCCCGCCTTCTCCATCCGGGCCAGCACCGGGCACAGGGGCAGTTCGATTTCGTTCATGACCCTCGTGAGCCCCTGAGCCTCCAGCTTTTTGAGAAGCTCGGAGCGCAGGGGAATGAGGGCGGCGGCCCGGCTCACCAGGGCGCCCTCGTCCCCTCCCAGAAGGGAGAGCTGCCCGTTCTCCCCGGACAGGAGCTCAAAGCCGCAGTGGCGGCTGCACAGGTCCTCCAGCTCGTAGCCCTGGGCAGTAGGGTCCAGCAGATAGGCGGCCAGGGCGCAGTCAAACTCCCAGGGCCGGGCCTCAATGCCCAGGTCCAGAAGCCGCCGCTGGCAGTCCTTCACGTTATAGCCCGCCTTCCTGACCTCCGGCAGGGCCAGCAGCTCCAGGGTCTGC
>JAFPTE010000131.1 GCA_017400415.1 Oscillospiraceae bacterium | reverse complement strand
CGCATTGAGAACGCAGAGCACCAGAACGCCCACGTCCGCAAATATGGCCTCCCACATGGTGGCCATGCCCAGAATGCCCAGGCCCAGCACAATGACCTTGGTGAGAATCGCAAAGGCGATGTTCTCCGTGACGATGCGGTTAGTCTTCCGGGAGATGTCCATGGCTTTGGCTATCTTCCGCAGGTCGTCATCCATAATGACCACGTCGGCGGCCTCAATGGCGGCGTCGGAGCCCAGGGCGCCCATAGCAAAGCCCACGTCAGCCCGGGCTATCACCGGGGCGTCGTTAATGCCGTCCCCGCAGAAGATGAGCTTGCCTTTCCCCTGCCTCCGGGCCAGGAGCTCCTCCACGGCTTTGACCTTATCCTCCGGCAGCAGCTCCGCCTTCACCTCGTCCACCCCCAGGTCGGAGGCCACGGCCTCGGCCACGGCCCTCCGGTCTCCGGTGAGCATGACCGTGCGGACTCCCCGCTCCTTAAGGGAGGAAATGACCTGGCAGGACTCCTCCTTCACCTGGTCTGCAATGATTATGTAACCCAGATACTGCCCGTCCCGGGCCACGTGGATAACGGTGCCGGGGGCTGAGACGCTCTCACCCTCCACGCCGCACTGGGCCATAAGGGCCAGGTTGCCGGCGGCCACGGCCGCGCCGTCCGCCAGGGCTTTGACGCCACGGCCGGAAATCTCCTTTATATCACGGACACGGTGCGGATCCGGGGCCGGATCGCAGGCCGCACGGACGGAGGCGGCGATGGGGTGATGGCTGTCCCGCTCCGCCAGGGCGGCGGTCTCCAGAAGCTCCCGGGCGGAAACGCCCCTGGGGCAGACCTCCCGGACGGCGAAGGCGCCCTTTGTGAGGGTGCCGGTTTTGTCAAACACGGCGCAGTCCGCCCCGGCCAGCATCTCCAGGTAGTTGGAGCCCTTTATGAGTATGCCCTGCCGTGATGCGCCGCCGATGCCGCCGAAGAAGCTCAGGGGAACGCTGAGCACCAGGGCGCAGGGGCAGGAGATGACCAGGAAGGTCAGTGCCTGGTGTATCCACTTTGCCCAGTCCCCGGTGATGAGGCTGGGGACGATGGCGAGGATAACTGCGCCGATGACCACCACGGGGGTGTACCATTTGGAAAAGCGGGAGATGAAATTCTCGCTTCTGGCCTTGTTGGAGGTGGAATTCTCCACCAGATCAAGGATTCTGGAAACCGTTGAGTCGCCGAAGAGCTTCTCGGTCCTTATCCGCAGGGTGCCCGTCATGCTGACGCAGCCGGAGATAACGCTCTCCCCCACCCCCACGGACCGGGGCAGGCTCTCGCCGGTCAGGGCCATGGTGTCCATATCGGAGGCGCCCTCGATAACGGTGCCGTCAATAGGCACCTTCTCGCCGGGCCGCACCACGATGACGGAGCCCACGGCCACCTCCTCCGGGTCGGTCTCCTCAATGCCGTTTTCCGTCTCCAGGTTGGCGGTATCCGGCCTTATGTCCATAAGGGCGGCGATGGACTTCCGGGAGCGGCCCACGGCCACGTGCTCGAAGAGCTCCCCTATCTGGTAGAAGAGCATGACGAACACGGCCTCCGGGTACTCGCCGATGGCCAGGGCGCCGATGGTTGCCAGGGCCATAAGGAAGTTTTCATCGAACACCTGACCGGCTGCGATATTGCGCCCGGCCTTCAGGAGCACGGGCCAGCCCACGGTCAGATAGGGCACAAGGAAAATGAGGAGCTTTACTACCCCATCCGCCTTCAGAAGGGCGGTGACGCCATAAGCTGCCGCCAGAAGGACGGCAGCAGCTATGATCCGCAGAAGGTCCCTTTTCTGGGACCTTGTCATATCAGAGATAAATCTCACAGTCGGGCTCCACCTTTTTGCAGGCCTTCAGAGCCGCCTGCATAATCTGAGACTGGTCCTGGGCCTCGGTCTCAACGGTCATCTTCTGAGTCATGAAGTTCACATTGCACTTGGTAACGCCCTCGATTCTGGATACGGCGTTTTCCATCTTGGCGGCGCAGTTGGCGCAGTCCACTTCGATTTTGTAGGTCTTCTTCATATCCCTATTCCTCCCTTAAAGCTCTTCCAGATGTTCCTTGGCCATGCCGATTATGGTGGTCACGTGCTCATCGGCCAGGGAGTAGAAAACCGTTTTCCCCTCCCGGCGGCTTTTGATGAGGCTTGCGTTCTTGATTATCCGGAGCTGATGGCTCACGGCGGACTGGCTCATGCCCAGAGCCTCCGCAATGTCGCAGACGCAGAGCTCGGTCTCAAAGAGCACATAGAGGATTCTTATCCGGGTGCTGTCCCCGAAGACCTTGAAAAGCTCCGCCAGGTCGAAGAGCTCATCCTCGTCCGGCAGGCCCTCCCGCACCTTGGAAACTATCTCCTTATGGCTGACCTTATCCTCACAGAGCTCGATATCATAGAGCGACGCCATGGGCTCACCTCCGAAAAAATGAACGTATGAACATCTGTTCATACGTTCATTGTATCACTTATTTTCCGGTTGTCAAGACTCTTTACTCATTTTTCTCCGTTTTCTCAGAATATTGCTTATCCAGCCGGTTATAGAGGAGGCTGATGCCCAGGCAGATAAGGCCGCTGAGCAGGAAGCCTATGACCCGCACTCCCCCGCCGCCCTGGATATCCACGGTGAGAAGCTTGAAAACGTAGATTATGACAACCGCCAGAGCGGTCTTCCGCACGGCGGGCTTCTTGAACCTGAAGCCGGCGTAGATGAGCAGGGCGGCGATTATGAGGGCCGCCACGGTGGTGAAGATGGCGAACTCATCGTCGATCCACAGGTAGGATATCATCCAGATATTATAGTTCAGGTGGACAAAGCCCAGTATGGTCAGGGGCAGGCTGTCCCCCAATCTGGTGAACATGACGTACATGCCGGAGGCGCTCATAAGGGTCAGGCAGAAGCTCAGACAGTAGACCTCCTCCGGGTCGTAGCGGCCGCCGAACAGGTGGCCCAGGCCCGCAATTATGGGGGAGATGACCACGAAGCCGTGGCCCAGGTAGTAGAGTATCCGGGCCAGGATGCCGGGCAGGTCCCACTCGCCCTTTATGACGAAGGCCAGCCGGTGGACGGTTATGCACACCGCCAGCAGGGTGACGGCCCAGGCCTCCGGGTGCCGGACCTCCAGGCAGTCCAAAAACCAGCACAGGCAGGCGCTGGCGCCGTAGATATCCAGAAGGCCCTTGGGGTTAAAGAAGCGGGGAGCTTTGGTCAGAAGGTCGTCGGCGTAGTCCAGGGCGAAGAGCACCGCCATGACAGCCAGGCCCAGCTGACGGTCCCCGGCGTTAAAGAGGCCCAGGAAGCAGAAGCTTATAAGGGCGTACAGGGCGGCGTCCGCCCAGAAGCTCCGCTTCTGCCGCAGCTCCTTTGCCATGGTCAGGTCCCGGACCACCAGCACGGCCTTTATTATGAGCAGGACGGCGGGCAGGATAGCTGCCACGGTGCCGGGTGAGGGCACCTGCTCCTCCACATTGACCCAGCCCAGCATCACAAGCCACATGACGCCTATGCCGGGGGTCATGGCCGCCAGGGCGGGCAGCCGGTTTTTCCCGGTGCACAGGGCCCCCAGGGCCAGGAGAGCCATGGCGGAGCAGAACACGGCGGTGACTATAAGGTTGCCGTAGGCCCGGGTCTCACTGTCCAAGGAGCACTGGGTGAGCTCATAGGTCAACGCGGCGGAGGTCAGGCCCAGCAGCAGAAGCTCCGCAAAGCTCACAAGGCTCCGGCGGTCTGCAAGGGCAATCTCCTCCCCTCTTCCGGCCCACACAAGGGCTGCCAGAAGGAGGACGGCGGAAAAGATCAGGTAGGGCACCGCCAGCTCGTTCATGGCTCCCCGGGAGGCGGTGACAGCCACCACGGAGACGGCCACTGCGACGGCGGTAAGAATGCTCAGGTGCCGCAGGACCGGCAGCTTATACCGCAGCCAGGCCCCCACACCGATGGCCGCTGCGGCAAGGGTATAGAGCATGGGCAGAGGGTTGAAGCCCCCCTTGGATACGGCCTCGTAGGCCAGGGCTATGCCCGCCCAGACGCCCAGGTACAGCACCACGTACAGCACGGAGGACTTGACCCGGCTGTTCACGAAAAAGCCGTTCAGCTGCCAGAGGACCATTAGCCCCAGTATGACAAGCTGGGTAAGATCCGTCTGGGGCAGCCAGACCCGGCCGCCGGCGGTGATGTCGATAAAGGTGACGCCCAGGCCGATGCCGATGAGTATGCTGAAAAAGGGCTCCGCCGCCATAAAGCGCTTACGCAGGGCCATGCCGGCGTAGGTTACGCCCAGGCCCAGGACCAGGATGCCCACGTACTTGGCCAGGTCCGGAATCTTGTCCCAGAAGGTATAGATAAAGCTTATAAGCCCTGCAAAGATAAGGACGGAGGCCAGAACGCCGATACCGTAGCGGCCGATGAAGCTCTCCGAGAGCTTCTTTGGGGGCTGGGGCTTTTTGGGCTCCTCCTTCT
>JAFPTE010000130.1 GCA_017400415.1 Oscillospiraceae bacterium | reverse complement strand
GAAGGAACCCCTTAAGGCCGGGGATAAGGTTTACAGGAACGTCCGGGGCAAGAGCCTGTACCTGTCCGTTATCGGCAAAAAGCCCATGGAGGAGGGCACCCGCATCTGCGCCGCACACATTGACTCCCCCCGTCTGGACCTTAAGCAGGTGCCCCTGACGGAGCGGGACGAGGTGGCCTACCTGCGGACCCACTATTACGGCGGAATAAGAAAATACCAGTGGGTCACAATACCCCTGGAAATCCACGGCGTGGTTATTAGGAAGGACGGCACTTCGGTTAACATAAGCATCGGCGCCGACCCGGCTGACCCCACCTTTATCATCTCCGACCTGCTGCCCCATCTGGCCGCCAAGCAGAGCCAGCTGCCCCTGGCCCAGGCCATCGCCGGGGAGAATCTGATGCTCATGGTGGGCTCCGAGCCTCTCCGTGACACGGAGGGCGGCGACAGAATCAAGCTGAACGTCATGGAGCTGCTGAACGAGAAGTACGGCATCACAGAGGAGGACTTCCTCTCCGCCGAGCTGGAGGTTGTGCCCGGCCTCATGCCCAGGGACGTGGGCTTTGACCGCTCCCTCATCGCCGCCTACGGCCACGACGACAGAGTCTGCGCCTACGCCGAGCTCCGGGGCGTTCTGGAGACCGAGGAGCCGGAGTTCACAGCCGTGTGCCTGCTGGCGGATAAGGAGGAGATAGGCTCCGTAGGCGTCACCGGCATGCAGAGCCATGCCTTTGAGAACTTCATGGAGGACCTGTGCCGCAATGACGGCTCCATCCTGCGCCACTGCTTCGATAAGAGCTTCTGCGTCTCCGCCGACGTGACCAACGCCTTTGACCCCCTGTACCCGGAGGTCTCCGAGAAGAGCAACAACACGAAGCTCAACCACGGCCTGGGCGTCTGCAAGTTCACCGGCAGCCGTGGCAAGGGCGGCGCCAGTGACGCCTCCGCCGAGGTGGTAGGCAAGCTCCGCAGGATATTCGCCGCAAACGGCGTTCTGTGGCAGACCGGCGAGCTGGGCAAGGTGGACGAGGGCGGCGGCGGCACCGTGGCGGCCTATATGTCCAACCGGGGCATCGACACCATCGACGCCGGCGTGCCCGTCATCGCCATGCACTCACCCTATGAGGTGGTGGCCAAGAACGACTGCTACATGTGCTACAAGGCCATGAAGGCCGTCTTCGCCGATAAGGAATAAGAGAAGAAAAAACGTATCGCCCACGGCCTGCGCCGTGGGCGATTGTGGTTGTATGTGCTTACAGATTCCGGTTTCTGGTATTCTCGGCGATTTCGGCGGTCTTGTCCACCAGCTCGCCGAAGCCGTAGAGAAGGAGGTTGCTCAGCCAGGCGAGAAGGCTTCCCACGGCGGCCACGAAAACGCCTATGGCGATGTAAACCGCTGTCTGGGCAACGGGAATGCTCAGAGCGCCGTTCATGCCTGCCAGGGCCACGGCTATGCCGCCCAGAATGGAGAAGATGATGCCGATGGCGCAGAGGACGGATGCGAATTTCTTGATGCTTTTTCCCACGTCTTTGTACATGATTATGCCTCCAATCATAATAAAAATCCCCTCCTGCCGGGGCAGAAGGGGAGAGAATCACTGATTACTCAGCGTGGTCAACGGTGTACATATGCTCGATGAGGTCGACAACCTTGTTGCTGTAACCCCACTCGTTATCGTACCAGGAGACGACCTTTACGAAGGTGTCGGTCAGGTACACGCCGGCGTTGGCGTCGAAGATGGAGGTGCGGGCATCGCCCAGGAAGTCGGAGGAGACGACGGCGTCCTCGGTGTAGCCCAGAATGCCCTTCAGCTCGCCCTCGGAGGCGGCCTTCATGGCGGCGCAGATGTCAGCCTTGGTGGCGGGCTTGGCGAGGTTCACGGTCAGGTCAACAACAG
>JAFPTE010000129.1 GCA_017400415.1 Oscillospiraceae bacterium | reverse complement strand
TGTTGGGCAGATTCAAGATGTTCTGGTTCTTCACAGCGGTCACGTTCTCCCAGCCGGGACGGGCCATGATCTCCTCCTCGGGGGTGGGGCCCTCGCCATAGTACATGGTGATGGTCATGATGTAGTCAGGGTTCCGCTCCAGCACCTGCTCCTCGGAGACAGCAGCCCAGCCGGCCACGTCGCCGAAGCAGTTCTTAAGGCCCATCATCTCCGCCACCTCGTTCATGAAGGTGCCGGTGCCTGCGGTCCAGAGGCCCCACTGCAGGGGGCTGACCTCGAAGTAGATGGTCTTGGTGCCGTCCAGAGCGTTGGCCTTGATCTCATCGAAGATCGCATTCATGTCGGAAATGATCTGCTCGGCCTCCTCCTTCTTGCCCAAGACTTCGCCGATCAGGCGAATGGCGGTGAAGGTGCCCTGGATATCCTGGGCGTCGCTGACCACCACACGGACACCGGCCTTCTCCAACTGGTCCACCTGCTCCTGGGTCTGGGCCATCATGCTGAGGAACACCACCTCGGGCTCCAGAGCGATGATCTGCTCCACGTTGGTCTCCGCACCGGAGGTGAGAGACGGAAGGGACATGACCTCGGGGGGATAATCGCAGTATTCACCCCGGCCTACCAGGGCATTCTCCCCGCCGATGGCATAGATGATCTCACAGTCGGAGGCGGTGAGGGCTACGGCCTTCTCCACAGGCTTCTCGAATTTCACCTGACGGCCCGCCATATCGGTGACGGTGAAGGAGTTGTCCACAGGCGCGGGTGCTTCGGTGGATGCTGGCGCTTCAGGATTCTTTTTGCACCCAAAAGCAAACAGCAGCAATGCGGTGATGAGGATCGCCAGGGTCTTCTTGAGTTTCATTACATTCTTCCCCCTTCCGGTACTCGATGAATAGAACATAAACTTAAAAAGCTCCCCGGAATTGAGGAGCGTTAAAACATCGGACGCTATCGTCCAACAGTCCACTCAATCCCAGAAGTATACATGTTCAAACAGGTCTCCCGGCTTAGCTTCCTCCTACTCAAGCCCCTTCCCGTTCTTGCAGGAACAGTGGGTCCATGCTCTTTCGTCCGCTATACGGTTACTGGGATAGCTCAGGCCTTTCACCTGATTCCCTCGGCAAACATGCCGCTGCTCATCACAGATAAGAACACGCTATTCATCTGGAGTCATTATATCCCTGGCCCCTGGTTTCGTCAAGGTCTCCCCTGTCTCTCTCCCCGTGTGTGCGTCCAGAAACACACACTCTTTGAGCATTCTCCTTTTCATTCTCTTTCTCTTTATCTTTCTTCTGATTTCAGATTGATATCAGAGCATGCCGGTATGACACCGTTGTTCCTTTCTCTCTTGACCTTCTGGGCATGGATATGGTACGGTAAATTGCATCCCACAGGGAGGAAAACCGTATGGACATTCGGGAATATAAGACGTATTGTGAGAGGGAAGTCCTGCCCCTCTACAGGAGCGTGGGCTGGACCGCCTATACGGACCGGCCCGATGTGTTGCAGAAAGGGTTCGAGCGCTCTCTGCTATGTCTGGCTGCCTATGAGGGCGATCGTTTGATCGGTCTCGTTCGGGCCGTGGGCGACGGTCAGACCGTGGTGCTCATACAGGACCTATTAGTGCATCCGACATATCAGCGCCAGGGCGTGGGGACCAAGCTGATGAATGCCGTTCTGAAGCGGTTTCAGGATGTGCGGCAGGTTCAACTGGTCACCGATGACACGCCAAAGACCACAGCCTTTTATGAATCCTTGGGGTTCAAGGCCATGGAAAACTTGGGCTGCCGCGGATATATGAAAGCATAGCATTCAAATCGAACAGAAAAAAGCTGCCGCACGCTGCGACAGCTTTTTGCGTTGATCTGTGTTTTATTGCTCGCTCAGCATCCGGCGATGGTCCTGAGCCAGGCCGTGGTAGTGCATGGCCTGTTCCTTACGCTGCTCCAGGGACGATTCCGGCAAGGTCTTGATCACCTTGGCAGGGCTCCCCAAGGCCACGGAAAATGGCGGGATCACGGTGTTCTTGGTCACCAATGCGCCGGCGCCTATCACGGCGCCTCTGCCGATGACTGCCCCATCCATGATGATGGCGCCCATGCCGATGAGGGCGTAGTCCTCCACCCGACAGGCGTGGAGAATGACCCCGTGGCCTACGGTCACATAGTCGCCCACCACCGTGGGCAGGCCGCCCTCGAGGCCGCTGCCCCGGCCGGAATCCTCATGGATCAGCGTCCCGTCCTGGATGCTGGTGTTGCGGCCGATGACCACGTCGTGGACGTCGCCCCGGATCACCGCATTGTACCAGACAGAGGACCCTTCGCCGATCTTCACCCGGCCCACGACCATGGCGCCGGGGCACAGAAGCACGTCCGATTCGATTTCGGGCGATACGCCCTCATAGGGATAGAGCGGCATAGGTTTGCTCCTTGTTAACTTACTTGAAGATGTTCCGGATACCGCCCTTCTTTTTGGCGGGAGTGGTGGCTTCGCCGCTGATGGCCGCGTATTGCTGCAGGAGCGAACGCTGCTCATCGGACAGCCGCCGGGGGATCTCCGACTCCACCGTCACCAGCAGATCGCCCTTGTACTGGGAGCTGGCGTTGGGGTTGGGCACGCCCTGTTCCTTCAGCCGGAAGGTGGTGCCGTTCTGGGTCCCGGAGGGGATGGTGTACCGCACCTTCTCCTTCAGGGTAGGCACGGTGATTTCGCCGCCCAGGGCCATGGTGGTGAAGGGCACCTTCAGGTGCAGCAACAGATTGCTGCCGTCCCTGGTGAAAAGCTTATGGGGCTTCACAGACACGGTCACATAGAGGTTGCCCCGAGGACCGCCCTTGTAGCCCGCTTCGCCCTCGCCCCGCATATTGATGGTCTGGCCGTCGTCGATGCCGGCGGGGACCTTCAGCTGGATGCGGGTGTTCTTGCGGACCCTGCCCTTGCCGCGGCAGTCGGGGCAAGGTTCCTTGATATACTTGCCCGTGCCGTTACAGGCCGAGCAGGGACGGCTGGTTGTAAAGGCTCCGAACATGGTGTTCTGCTGGGTCCGGACCTGGCCCGTGCCGTTACAGGTGGGACAGCGCACGGCGCTGGTAC
>JAFPTE010000128.1 GCA_017400415.1 Oscillospiraceae bacterium | reverse complement strand
CCGCATAATGGCTAACAACCGTGACAGTGAATTCCTCATAATGGTTCCCCAGCCGGAAGGAAAGCGTGCCGGAGACGCCGGGATTGCCCGTCACGACAAGGGTATTGTCCTCATCAATATAGCCCACACTGTCACTGACGGCAAATATCGGCTGATCATCTGAATAGAAAACGCTTTTGCCGCAATAAGAGATTGAGGGGCAGAGAACGACCTCCGCTCCCCTGTCCAGATAACCGAGGGCGGGCTCACGTCCCGTAGACGCATCAATGAGCATGATTGTGGTCTCCTCCGGAGCGATGACGTGGAGGTGAAGAAGACCGCTTGCGCCGGAGGACGAGGACGAGAGCAGAAGCGTTTCCCTCCCGGAGGCATCTGGCACCGTGTATCTCGTAACGTAACCGATTCTATGAGTGTCCGAGGTTATCAGCACGTCCTCTGGCAGAGGCGCCGGAGAAAGAGTATCGTCGGCGGCCACCAGATTCAGATCGATCGTAGAGCCCGCAAGGACCATTCTCCCCTCTTGCCCGGAGGCCAGGTGGCGGGGCAGGCCGGTGTTTTCGGCTTCAGAGACGAGAAGTATGTAGGAGCCGCAGATCCGGTTGTAGCCGAAGGAGGGGCTGGTCGCCAAAGAGGTCCTCGCATCAGCAGGCCGATGGTAGGACAGGGCCGTGGAGCCGCCGCCGTCCAGGTTTACGGCAAAGGTGCAGCCCATATCCTTAAGATCCTGTGCCAGGGCCAGAAGGTCACAGCCGACGGAGCGGGATTTCTGTCTGCCGTCCAGGGTGTAGAACACCATTGTTCCGTCGGCCTTTACACCGAAGGCTGTCCGGGGATTGGACTCATAAATATCCTTGTCCCAGAGGATACTGCTTGTGATCTGTCCGTTGTTTACGAGAAGGTCTCCGCAGCCGGTGGCATTCGTGGCACGCTTGAGCCTTAAGTCGGAGCACTGGAAGGTCAGCAAAACCTTGTCCCCCACGGTGAAGGACTTCAGAACGTCCTCCCTCCTGCTGAGCTTGTCGCTTGTCAGCACCGCCATGTTGTCCCCGATCACAAAGTCCGTTCCGGAGGGTATCACGTCAACCACCGTGAATGACACCGCATCACGCAGGCCGTATTTGCCGCTCTCCCTCTTGAGTCTGACTGCCCAGCCCTCGCTTACGGTGTGGGTTGAGCTGCCGAACTGGTCATTCATGAGGTACAGCCCGCCGTAGTCGTTCCTGCCCTTGTTGAAATGGGTGAAGGTAAAGCTCTTGCCCCTGTTTTGGGCCAGGAAGGACCCGCCGATATTTGTAAGGGTCAGGGTTATCTGGGTTTTCGGAAGGAAGAAGGGCCCATCCGGGCCAAAGCCCAGGATGTTTTCATCCTCGGGGCTGGACTTGAAGATTCCGTCTTCAATGGCAATGCCCAGAGGGTTTTTTGAAACAGGCCCGAAGAAGTCCGCATTTACTGCCCCGACCACATTAACGTCACGCTCCATGTAATATGAGATGACCTCATCAATGGAAGCGCCGCTGTAAATATCGGGCGCAGTGACGCACATCGGGCGCACGGGGCTGTCTGCGCTGACTGTCAGAACAGATGTCTCCTGTCTCTGCCCCAGGGCGTCATAGGATACCTCGTTAATAAACGAGTAACCGGGCAGCAGCTCGGAGGTGTTTGAATAAACAGCCTCACCCGTACCGCCGCCGGCAGCCGCCGAGGGCACGCACAGCCAGCTCATGAGAAGCAGAGCAGAAAGTATAATTGTGGACAAACGTTTTATCATTTGGTACACCAGCATTTAATTAGTCTCAATCCATTATAACATAGCCCGTCATTTTTTCAAGGTCTTCCTCGGAAATGACAGTTATTCCCAGTTCATTGGCCTTCGTAAGCTTGCTGCCTGCAGCCTCGCCGGCCACAACATAGTTTGTTTTTTTGGAAACGGAGCCGGATACCTTTCCTCCTGCGCTTTCGATAAGCGCCTTAGCCTCATCCCTTGTGTGCCTGGAGAGCGTACCCGTAAGGACAAAGGTCAGCCCGCTGAGAGCTGTGCCCGACGGCTCCTCATTGGATTCGGTGTTGACTCCGGCCGCAGTAAGCAGGGATATAAGGTGCTGCGACTGCTTGGATTCAAACCACCGTACAATGTTCAGCGCAGTAATCCCGCCGATATCCTGAATGCCGGTCAGCTCCTCTGCAGAGGCGTTCTGCAGCTTTTCCAGGGAGCCGAAATGCCTGGCCAGGGCTCTGGCGGCGCTGGTGCCCACCTGGGGGATGCCGAGAGCGCAGATAAGCCGTGACAGGTCGTTCTGCTTTGACTTTTCAATAGCTCTTATTAGGTTTTCCGCCGATTTTTTGCCGAACCGGTCCAGCTTTTCCAGCTTATCCGCCGTGAGGCTGTAAATATCCCCTGCAGAGGAAATGAGGCCCTCAGTCAGAAGCTGGGAGACAATGGCCTCACCCATGCCGTCAATGTCCATGGCCTCCCGGGAGGCAAAGTGTATGATATGGCGAAGCCTCTGGGCAGGACATTCTGCGCCCCGGCAGCGTATGGCTACACCGTCCGGGTCCCTGCTCACGGGCTCGCCGCAGACCGGGCATACCGTCGGGAAGCGGAAGGGCTCGGTTCCCTCCGGCCGCTTTGAAAAAACGACCTCAAGGATCTCAGGGATTATCTCCCCTGCCTTGCGTATTTTTACCGTATCTCCGATGCGGATATCCTTTTCGGATATCATATCGGCGTTGTGGAGGGTTGCGTTTGTGACCGTTGTGCCGGCAAGGCGAACCGGCTCCACCACGGCCTTTGGCGTCAGAACGCCGGTGCGGCCCACCTGAATGAGGATATCCGTGATTCTGGTCTCCTTGACCTCCGGAGGATACTTGAAGGCCACAGCCCAGCGGGGTGCCTTGGCTGTGCTTCCGAGGGCTGTGCGGACCTGAAGCGGGTCCACCTTTATAACGGCGCCGTCTATATCGTAATCGAATTCATCACGGTTATTGCCGATATGGGCTATGCGGTCCGTGATCCCCTCTGCGTCGGTGTATTCCCAGTGGGGAATCGTGCGGAAGCCAAGGCTTTTCAGATAGTCGATGGACCGGGAATGGAGCTCAAAGCTCTCCCCGCTGGCTGCCTGGACGTTGAACACAACGATATCAAGGCTACGCTCTGCGGCAATCTTCGGGTCCAGCTGCCGAAGAGAGCCGGCGGCGGCGTTTCTTGGGTTGGCAAACAGGGGCTTTTCCTCAGCCTCACGCTCCTCATTGAGCCTGCGGAAAACCTTTTTGGACATATATACCTCGCCCCGGACCACCAGATGGGCCGGAGCATTTTCGATGGACAGGGGCAGTGAGCGTATGGTGCGGAGATTTTCCGTCACGTCCTCCCCCACTGTACCGTTTCCACGGGTGGCTCCCCGGACAAAAAGCCCGTTCTCGTAGGTCAGGGCAACGGACAGGCCGTCCACCTTCGGCTCCACGTCAAACGAAACCTGGCCTGCCGAATCACGCACTCTGTCGAGGAAGGCGCTGACCTCCTCAAAGGAAAAAACATCCTGCAGGCTTTCAAGGGGCACCTCATGGGTCACAGAGGCAAAG
This sequence comes from Oscillospiraceae bacterium, assembly GCA_017400415.1. GTDB lineage: Bacteria > Bacillota > Clostridia > Oscillospirales > Oscillospiraceae > RUG626. Next base: position 2,947 of record JAFPTE010000128.1, on the reverse strand, counting down.
GACGACACAGCGGCGCCGCCCACCCTCTGGGTGGGAGAATCGGCGGTTATGAGCTCCGGATTATCCCTCTCCAGCTCCTCCAGCTCCCGGAGCAGCATATCGTACTCATGGTCCTCCAGGGTGGGATTGTCGTAGACGTAGTAATCCACGTTTGCCTTGTTCAGAATGCGGCGAAGCTCCGCTGCCCTCTCTCTTTTGTCCATGGAACGTGTCCTCCTACCGGTAGATACCGGCGTAAGTATTTGGAACAGAACCTACAATAACGGTCTCTGCCACCGGAACCTCGGTGGTGATATTCTCCCAGCGGTCCTCATAGCCCGCCAGAAGGATACCGACTGTCACGGTGATATCCATTATTATCCGATGCCTGGTCTGATTTATGCCTGCTGAAGAAAACTCATTTCTGAAGGCCGTGCTGACATTCGTGACCGAAAGGATATCAACAGTGATACAGGGCCCCCGGCCGGCGAAAAAGGCGCCGCCCATGAGGGTACCCACCGGGATTCTCACTCTGGTGATATCCCCCTCCGAAAAGCGCCGGACAACGGCGGCGGTCACCTCCGACTGGAGGTAATTAATGTTTGCCATATCTGTAACGAGGGCCGTGATGGAGCCGGTTTCATCCTTTTCCAGCCGGACGAGGGACGAGTAATCCGCATCGCCGGAGCGTATCTTCTCCGCCACCACCTCATTGACCGCAACGGTTATCTGATCCGTGGCGTCAGACAGGGCCAGCTCAATGGCCATAGGCCCCAGATGCATGTAGATGAGGACTGCCAGAAGCACAAAAGCTGCGGCAATAACCAGAAGCAGTGCCAGACCAAGGCTTCTCCATCGTGTCCTCGCACGAACGGCCAGCGAGCGGAAGGAAACCATACAATCACCTCAGGTGATGTATATTCTCTCCGCCGCAGAATATTACAGCTATTTCAGGAGGCTGGCGGCATGCATGACCCCCAGCTTGCCCATCTCTTAGGTAAGTCCCCCCTGCAGGTAGGCAGTGTAGGGCTCCCGCATGGGGCCGTCGCAGCTGAGCTCTATGGAAGCGCCCTGAACAAAGGTGCCTGCGGCCATGATGACCTGGTCCTGATAACCGGGCATATCCCAGGGTATTGGCGTCACGAAGGAATCCACCGGTGAGCCCTCCTGTATTCCCCGGCAGAAGCTCTCAAGGCCCTCTGGAGTGCCCAGCTCCACGGACTGTATAATATCGTTCCGGTCCTCAAAGGCACCTGGGGTCGAGCTGTAGCCCAAAAGCTCCAGAAGCCGGGCGCAGAAGGCGGCGGTCTTCAGGGCCTGGGCGGTGACGTGGGGAGCGTTCAGCAGGCCCTGGAAAAAGAGCCTGTAGCCCGGCTCGAAGGAGCCGCACTCCCCGCCTATCCCCGGCACAGTCAGGCGCATGGCGGCGGCGTCAACCAGGTCCGCCCTCCCCGCCACGTAGCCGCCGGTGGGTGCAAGGCCTCCGCCCGGATTCTTTATAAGGCTTCCGGCCATAAGGTCGGCCTTAGGCTCTGCATCCTGGGTAAATTCACCGTAGCAGTTATCAAGAATAACGGCGGCGCCCGGATTGACCGATTTTACCGCATCATAGACGTCCCTGATATCATGGACCGAAAGAGCAGGTCGGGAGGCGTAGCCCCGGGACCGCTGAATCTCCACAGCCCTCACCTTCGGGTCTGCCGCCGCAAGTCTTATGGCATCAATGTCCGGCCGGCCGTCGGGTCTGAGGCTCACCTCCCGGTATGAGACGCCGTAATCCTTAAGGGAGCCGGGATAAGAGCCCGTAATGCCTATGGCGGCCTGGAGCGTATCGTAGGGCGTTCCGGTGGCAGCCAGAAGCACGTCGCCGGGCCGCAGAGAAGCAAAAAGCGCACAGGCTATGGCGTGGGTGCCGTTCACGAAGTTCTGTCTGACCAGGGCCTTTTCCGTGCCGAAGACCCGGGCATATATTTTCTCCAGGGTATCCCTGCCCATATCGTCATAGCCGTAGCCTGAGGTGCCGGCGAACATGGCGGCGCTGACCCGCTCCTGGCGGAAGGCCTCCAGCACTCTGGCGGTGTTCTCCAGGGCGATGTTATCAATTCTGCGGAAAACCGGCGCCAGCTCCTCTTCAGCCTTGAAGGAAAGCTCCGCAACTCTTTCTGAGATGTACATTTTTACTCCAATCCGTTAACTATTTCTTTGAAGAATCTGCCCCGCTCCGCAAAGTTTTTGAATCTGTCGAAGGAGGTGCACGCCGGAGAGAGAATCACAATATCCCCGGGCTGGGCGGCTCTGTAGGCGGCCTCAACGGCGTCACGGAAATCCGGCTCGTGGATGATGGGAATATCGGCACCGGCATTTATCGCAGCGGCCTTGATTTTTTCGGCCGTCAGGCCAGTGACCACAAGCTTTTTAACGTGCTCCTTAATCTCAACTCCCAGGCTGTCAAAGGGCACGCCCTTGTCCTTGCCTCCGGCGATAAGAATGACCTTCTGCTTGAAGGAACGCAGTCCTGCGGTCGTCCTGGAGGGGCTGGAGGCGATGGAGTCATTATAAAACTTCACTCCGTTCAGGGTGCGGACGTATTCGATGCGATGCTCCACTCCCTTGAACTCCCGGGCGGTTTTTACCATGGCTTCCGCAGGCACATAGCCCCAGAGTGCGGCAAAGGCGGCCATGTAGTTTTCGATGTTATGGGCTCCCGGCAGGAAGATATCGTCAGAGCGCATAATCTCCGTGGTCCTGCCGTCAACGGAGGCATATATAACCCCATCCTGCCAGAATACGCCGTTTTCAACAGGCTGCCTGCGGGAGAAGGTCAGGCACTGTCCCCTGACCTCCGGCACAAAGGACGAAGTAATGCCGTTATCCGCATTCAGGACCACCCGGCGGGGCTGTGGGTCATGGATGAAGATGTTCTTCTTGGAATCTATGTATTCCTGCATATCCTTATGGACATCCAGGT
>JAFPTE010000127.1 GCA_017400415.1 Oscillospiraceae bacterium | reverse complement strand
GTAATCGTCATGCAGCGGGGGCTGATTGTTGAAAACGGCGATACGGAGACGGTTTTCCGCTCTCCCAGCCATCCCTATACGAAGAAGCTGATTGATTCCATACCCTTCTGGAAAAGGGGTGACGAGAATGCCTGAGATAATCTTAACAGCAAAGGACCTCCGTGCGGGCTACACCACCTATACCGTCACCGGCGGCGAGAGCTATAGGGAGGTCCTGCACGGGGTCTCCTTTGATATTGAGGCAGGGGAGATACTGGGCCTTGTGGGTGAGTCCGGCTCGGGAAAATCCACCCTGGCAAGGGCTGTCCTGGGCCTTTTAAAGCCCGCTTCCGGGTCCATCTCCGGCCATGTGGGCAGGCCCCAGGTGGTGTTCCAGGACCCCTTCGGCGCACTGAATCCGGCCTTTACCATACGGCGCTTTCTTGAAGAGCCCCTGGGGGCCGCCGGCGTGAGGGACAGAGCCGAGAGACACAGGAGAATCGAGGAAATCGGCGCACTTGTGGGCTTTACGGATACGGAACTGGACTCCAAGCCCTCGGAGCTCTCCGGCGGACAGCGCCAGCGGGCCTCCATCGCCGCCGCCATTCTGGCCGGGCCCCGGCTTCTGGTGGCGGATGAGCCTGTTTCCGCCCTTGACGTGACCATTGTTGCCCAGATACTGGCCCTTCTGAAGGACGTGCGGGAGAGGACCGGCGTGGCGATTCTCTTTATTTCCCACGACCTGAACGTCATTTATCAGATCTGCGACCGTGTCATGGTAATGCGGAATGGGGAGATACTGGAAATAAATAGTACCCGTGAGCTTTTCCACAACCCGCAGCACCCGTACACAAAGGAGCTTCTGGAGGCCTCCGTATGAACGATGATAAAAGCCTTCTTGAAAGGCTTCAGAACTATTCCCGGTCCGGCCATGTGCCCATGCACATGCCCGGCCACAAGCGGAATACGGAAAAGTTTCCCTGGCTTTCTGCCCTGGGCGGGGAGCTGGACCTGACGGAGATTTCCGGCTTTGACGATCTGAACAGGCCGGAGAGCTTTTACCGGGAAATGAACGCCCGCTGGGCCCGACTCCGCCGTGCCGCAGGCAGCGTCTGCCTTGTTGGCGGCAGCACCTGCGGTGTGCTGGCTGCCTTCTGGCTCACCTGCCGGGGAAAAGCGGCCATAGTCGCCCGGGGATGCCACAAGTCCGTGTACAATGCTGTGGAGGTCTGCAGAGCCAGGCCCCGCTATGTGGTGCCGGAGCTTGCCTGGGGGCAGTTTTACGGCGCCGTGTCCCCGGAGGATATTGAAAAGGCTCTTGATATGGAGCCCGATGCGGGCCTTGTGTGCATAACAAGTCCCACCTATGAGGGAATAGTGTCGGACGTGGCCGGAATCGCCCGGGTTTGCCGCAGTCACGGCGTGCCCCTTTTCGTGGACGGGGCCCACGGCGCCCATCTGGGCCTGGGAGGCTTTCCTGCTGGAGCCATGGAGCAGGGGGCGGACCTGTGCGTTGAGAGCCTGCACAAAACCCTCCCCAGCCTTACCCAGACAGCGGCCTTATCCTTCGGCCCTGCGTTTTCTCAGTCAGATGTGCAGGCTGCGGTTTCCGTTTTTCAGTCCTCCAGCCCGTCCTATATCCTTGCCGCCTCCATGGACCGCTGTATCCGCTTCCTGGAGGAGAATCCGGAGAGCGTGAGCGCCTGGCACAGCCTTGTGACCTCGGAAAGGCCGGCCCTATCAAGGCTCCGTCTCCTTGAACGGGAGGCTCTGGACCCGTCGAAGTACACCGTTCTCACTGGCCGGGCGGGCATTACGGGATTTGAGCTCGGCCATATCCTGAGGCGGGAATACAGTATTGAGCCGGAGCTGTGCGCCCCGGGGCACGTGGTTCTGATGACCGGCCTGGGGGATTCGGAGGAGAGCGTCGGCGCCCTCTGCCGTGCCCTGGAGGAAATCGACCGTCAGCTTCCGGAGAAAAGTCCTGCCCAATGCGAGACCCTTCCGCCCCTGCCCGTAAAGGTGCTTGAGCCCTGGGAGGCCGCCTTGCATCCCGCGGAGAAGGTCCTGGCAGAGGATGCCGGATACAGGCTCAGCGGCGACTATGTTTGGGCGTACCCGCCGGGAGCGCCTATCCTGGTGCCCGGCGAGCTTATAAGCCCGGCCCTTGCCGGGTACCTGAAAGGCTGGCAGAACAGACTCAAATGCAGCTCCGGAAGCCTTGAAGAGGGCATAAGCTGTTTAAAATAGGACGTTTTTAGCTTGACAAACCGGGTTTTCACTTATATAATTCAGTGTATTATGTTTTAGGAGTGATTTAAAATGGCAGACGCCAGCAAATACATGACCAGCGCTAAGGCCCTCAAGGCAAAGCAGGAGGAGCTTAACCGCCTTCAGACCGTGGAGGCCGTCAAGGTGGCCGAGATGCTTAAGGAGGCCAGAAGCTACGGTGACCTCTCCGAGAACAGTGAGTATGACGAGGCAAAGAACGAGCAGGGCAAGCTCTACTCCAAGATTGCCGAGCTCCAGGACTTCATTGAGCACGCCATCATCACCGAGGACACGGAGGACACCAGCAAGGTGGGCACCGGCAGCACCGTAACTGTTCTGGACCTGGACAGCGGCATTGAAGAGAAGTACAAAATCGTCACCACCCAGGAGTCCGACCCCATGAACGGCTGCATCTCTGACGAGAGCCCCATCGGCGGCGGCCTGTTCGGTCATGAAGCAGGGGATACCGTTTCCATCGAGACTCCTGCCGGCGTTATAAATTACAGGATTCTTTCCATAGAGAAATAAGGGAGACAAAAATGGCAGAAGATAACATCTCCGCCCCCCAGGAGGATCTTTCCGAAATACTGAAGATACGCCGTGATAAGCTTGCCGCCCTCACTCAGGAGGGGAATGACCCCTTCCTTATAACCAAGTTTGACAGAACCGCTCTGTCCGGCGACATTAAGGCCGACTTTGAGAGCTTTGAGAACAAAACCGTCTCCCTGGCAGGCAGAATCATGGCCAAGCGGGGCATGTGGATATTCTATCATAAATCGGCGGCGTTGGCACGACCCCGCAATCCGATTTCCCCAGGCGCGAATGCCCCCTCCTCCAGTTGCGTCTTCCTGGGGCGTGTAGTATAATGGGGG
>JAFPTE010000126.1 GCA_017400415.1 Oscillospiraceae bacterium | reverse complement strand
TCCTGGGTCAGGAGCATGTTTTTAATGTAGGTAAAGGCGGAGCGCAGGTCCCGGACCGTGCCGTCGTCCGGGTATTCGCCGGTCTCCTCCCGGTAGAGCTGACGGACCAGGGCGGCCCCCTCCGCTTCGCTTTCCATGAGCACCGGGGGCGTGCGCCTGTAGGTGCGGCTGTAGAAGCCGATAATGAGGGAGGCAAGGCCGTTTATGGTGCGAAACTCCGCCCGCTGTGCCAGGTCCGAGCCGAACTTGGCCCCGAAGCGCTCCCGCATCTCCTCCGTGGCGGCCACGGTGTAGGTGACGGTGAGGGTCCGCTCGGGACTTGCGCCCTTCACAAGGCACAGGTACCCCAGCCTTGTCACCAGGACCGTGGTCTTCCCGCTGCCGGGCACCGCCAGCAGTAGCACTGCGCCCTCCGCAGCCTCCACGGCGGCGGTCTGCTCCGCCGTCAGCCGGGACATATGCTTTTCTCTGAATTCCGCTTCGGTCACGGGCCCGCCCCCTTTTTCATCATTCTATCATATTTTCGTTTAAATGCAAGTCACACATGAGGCCGGGGCAAAAAACGCGGGATTTGTGCTTTATATCGTTGAAGTCTGGGCTTTTATATGGTATAATTACAAAAATACACTAGAAACACACTCGGGGGGGTGGGCGCTTGTTCATAAAAACCGCAGGGCTCATCCTGCGCCGGAGCCTTTACAAGGAGTCCAGCCTGGTGCTTACCGTGCTGACAAGCTCCCAGGGGAAGCTGACCGTGCTGGCCAGGGGCGCCCGGCGGAAGGGCAGCAAGCTGGCCGCCGCCACCCAGACCCTGGCTCTGGCGGAGCTCACCCTCTTTTCCCAGAAGGGGCGCTTCACCCTGACCGAGGCCCGGACTCTAACGCTTTTTGAGGGGCTCCGGGAGGATATTGAGCGCTTCGCCCTGGGCAGCTACTTTGCGGAGCTTCTGGAGGCCGTGGCCGATGAGGATCTGCCGGACCCCGCCCTCCTGAGCCTGGGCCTCAACGCCCTCTACGCCCTCTCCGAGGGAAACCGGGACCCGGAGCTCGTTAAGGCCGCCTTTGAGCTGCGGCTTTGCTGCCAGGCGGGCTTCGAGCCCGCTGTGGGCGCCTGCCAGGTCTGCGGCCGGCAGGCTATGGCGGACCCCCTTTTCGACTTGCAGGGGGGCACCGTCGCCTGCCGGGGCTGCGGCGGCCAGGGCGTCACCCTGCCCCAGGGTGCCCTGGCGGCTATGCGGCACATTGTCTCCTGCGACCCGAAGAAGCTCTATTCCTTCGCCCTGTCGGGCCCCGCCCGGCAGCGGCTGTGCTCCCTGTGCGAGGGCTACGTTCTGACCCACCTGGGGGAGAGCTTCAGAACGCTGGATTATTATAAAAGTCTGAAGGTGAGCTTATGAAAATCGAACTGGGCTACGGCAGGGGCTCCATGCCCCTGGACGTGCCGGATAAAAACCTTCTGAAGGTCCTGACCCCCGCCGGGGCCCCCCAGGGCCTCAGAGGCGAGGCCGAGGTAAAAAGAGCCCTCCGGGAGCCCATCGGCACCGGGAGACTGAGGGATATTGTGAGGCCCGGGGAGAAAATCGCCCTGGTGTCCAGCGATATAACCCGGCCTATGCCCACCTGGAAGTGCATGCCCGCCCTTCTGGAGGAGCTGAGAGCCGCCGGGGTCAGTATGGCGGACGTGAGCCTGACCTTCGGCCTGGGCAGCCACAGAGCCCAGACCGATGAGGAAAAACGCCATCTGGCCGGGGACGAGGCCTGGGAGACCATAACCTGCCGGGACTCAGACCCCGGTGACTGCGTGCACTTCGGCACAACCAGCCGGGGCACCGACGTGGATATTGACAGGGTGGTGGCAGAGGCCGACAGAAGGATACTTCTGGGCAATATAGAGTATCACTACTTCGCCGGCTACTCCGGCGGCGGCAAGGCACTTATGCCCGGGGTATCCACCCCCGCCGCCATCCAGCAGAACCACTCCTTCATGGTGGATCCCCAGAGCCGCACGGGCCATCTGGAGGGCAACCCCGTCCGGGCGGATATTGAGGAGGCCGCAGCCATGGTGGGGGCGGACTTCATTGTGAACGTGGTTCTGGATGAGCACAAGGAGATTGTGGCCGCCGTGGCCGGGGATATGATCCTGGCCCACAGAGCGGGCTGCAGAATTCTGGATAAGATGTACTCCGTGCCAGTGCCGAAAAGGGCGGATATCGTTGTAACCTGCCAGGGGGGCGCCCCCAAGGACGTGAACCTCTACCAGGTGCAGAAGGCCATCGACAACGCCAAGCACGCCGTCCGGGACGGGGGCACCGTCATCGTTGTGGGCGCCTGCACCGAGGGCCTGGGCAACGGGGTCTTCGCCTCCTGGATGGAGGGCGAGCCCAGCCCTGCGGCGGTCATCGAGCGCCTGCGGCAGGGCTTCCGGCTGGGGGGCCACAAGGCCGCCGCCATCTGCCAGGTCATGCAGCGGGCCAGAATGGTCCTGGTAAGCGAAATGGCCCCGGAGCTTGTGCGCAGCATATTTATGGAGCCCGCAGCCTCCGCCCAGGAGGCCCTGGACCGGGCCCTGGAGCTCTACGGCCCCGATTCAACCGTAACAGTAATGCCCTTCGGCGGCTCCACGCTGCCCCGGGCCTGAATACAACAAGGAGAGAAAAAACATGGATTACGCAAAGGAAAGCCTGAGACTTCACAAGGAATGGGGCGGCAAGATAAGAGTCGACGCCGTGGTGCCCGTAAAGAGCAAGGAGGATCTGAGCCTGGCCTATACCCCCGGCGTGGCCCAGCCCTGCCTGGAGATACAGAAAAACCCGGAGCTGAGCTACGACCTGACCCTCCGCCACAACCTCTGCGCCGTCATCACGGACGGCACCGCCGTCCTGGGCCTGGGTGACATCGGCCCGGAGGCCGGCATGCCCGTTATGGAGGGCAAGTGCGTGCTGTTCAAGGCCTTCGGCGGGGTGGACGCCTTCCCTCTGTGCATAAAGACCAAGGACGTGGACGAGTTCGTGAACACGGTCTATCTGCTGAGCGGCTCCTTCGGCGGCATCAACCTGGAGGATATCTCCGCCCCCCGCTGCTTTGAGATAGAGCGGAAGCTGAAGGAGAAGTGCGATATACCCATCTTCCATGACGACCAGCACGGCACCGCCGTCATCACCCTGGCGGGCCTCACCAACGCCCTTAAGGTGGTGGGCAAGCGGAAGGAGGAGGTCAAGGTGGTCACCTCCGGCGCCGGCGCCGCCGCAATCTCCATTGTGAAGCTCCTGCTGGCCGCCGGATTTAAAAACATCGTCATGACGGACCGGACCGGCGCCATTTACAAGGGCCGGGAGGGCCTCAACTGGATAAAGACCGAGATGGCCCAGGTCACCAACCTGAACTGTGAGAAGGGCAAGCTCTGCGACGTTATAAAGGGCGCCGATATCTTCATCGGCGTGTCCGCCCCCGGAACCCTCACCACCGAGATGGTGAAGACCATGAACCGGGACGCCATCGTCTTCGCCTGCGCCAACCCCACCCCGGAGATATTCCCGGAGGACGCCAGGGCAGGCGGCGCCAGGGTCATCGCCACGGGCCGCAGCGACTTCCCCAACCAGATAAACAACGTTCTGGCCTTCCCCGGCATCTTCCGGGGCACCTTCGACGTGCGGGCCTCCGATATCAATGAGGAGATGAAGATGGCCGCCGCCATGGCTCTGGCGGACCTGGTGCCGGAGGAGGAGCTCTCCGCCGACTATATCATCCCCAGGGCCTTTGACGAGCGGGTGGCCCCCGCAGTCAGCAAGGCCGTGGCCAGGGCAGCCAGAGAAACGGGCGTGGCCAGACTGTGAAAAAAACCCTGCAGCAGATAATCCGGGCTGTCCTTTCCCTGGGCATGGGCGTGGCCCTGGGCGCACTCATCATAAACGCCATGGGCATAGAGCGGATCCGGGAGCTCTCCGCCGGTCAGTTTATCCTGGAGTACGGCCTCCTTATCCTGCTTCTGGCCCTGGCCGCCTTCATCCAGATCGCCATTCATGAGGCGGGGCACCTGGTGTTCGGCCTTCTGACCGGCTATAAGTTCGTTTCCTACCGGCTTCTGAGCTTCATGGTCGTGAAGACCCCGGAGGGGCTGAAGCTCCGCCGCTTCTCCCTGGCGGGCACCGCCGGCCAGTGCCTTATGAGCCCGCCGGATATGAAGGACGGAAAAATGCCCTACGTTATCTACAATCTGGGCGGGGTCTTCATGAATCTCATCTCCGCCGGGCTGTTCCTTCTCCTGTGGGTCTTGGTGCGCTCCGTGCCTGTCCTGGGGCCCTTCGTTATGTGTCTGGGGGCCGTGGGCATCTTTTACGCCGGGCTCAACGGCATACCCATGGAGGGGGGCCAGGTGCCCAACGACGGCTGGAACGCCCTGCACATCGGCAGGGACCCGGACTCCCTCCGGGCCTTCTGGGTCCAGCTAAAGGTCAACGAGCTTCAGAGCCGGGACGTAAGGCTCCGGGATATGCCGGAGGAGTGGTTTGCCGGGCCGGTGAGGCTGGATAACGCCATTCAGGCCACCGTGGCCGTGTTCCGGGAAAACCGGCTCATGGACATGGGGGACCTGCAGGGGGCCCTGGAGGCCATACCGCCCATCCTGAGCGAGGAGAGCGCCGCCGCCGGCATTTACAAAAAGCTCCTGCTGTGCGACAGGCTCACCTGCCAGCTCCTTTTGGGGCAGGATGGGGACTATGAGTTCCTGTACAAGCCGGAGAACAAGGCCTTTTACAAGGCAATGAAGGATTTTCCCAGCGTAATCAGAATGAACTATGTCTCCGCCCTTCTCCTTGAGAAGGACGAGAAGGCGGCTCAGGAGGCCCTGGACCGCTTTGAGAAAATTGCGAAGAACTACCCGGCCCAGGCGGACATAGACTCCGAGCGGGAGCTTTTCTCCGCCGTCCGGGCAAAGTACCAGGAAGGGAGCAGATAATATGGCAAAGCTGTGGGAGGGCCGTTCCGGCGGCTCCATCGATCCCCTGGCGGAGAGGCTCAACGCCTCCATTTGTGTTGACAGCCGCATGGTCCGGGAGGATATACGGGGCAGCATTGCCCACGCCGCTATGCTCTCAAAGCAGGGCATCATCACCCCGGAGCAGGGGGAGAACATAAGAGCGGGCCTGGAGTCCATCCTCCGGGACCTGGACTCCGGCAAACTGAGGGTGGATATGTCCTGCGAGGATGTGCACACCTTCGTGGAGGGGGAGCTGACATGCCGCATCGGTGACGACGGCCGGCGGCTCCACACCGCCCGCAGCCGCAACGACCAGGTGGCTCTGGACGTGCGGCTTTACCTGCGGAGCCGGGGACAGGAGACCGTTGAGGGGCTGGAGCGCCTTGTGGACGTGCTCTGCCGCCGGGCGGAGGAGACAAGGAACTTCGTGGCCCCGGGCTACACCCATATGCAGCGGGCCCAGCCCGTGACCTTCGGCCATCACCTGATGGCCTACGCCTTCATGCTCCTGCGGGACCGGGGCCGGATGCTGGACGCCCTTCGCCGCATGGACAAGAGCCCCATCGGCGCCTGCGCCCTGGCGGGCACCACCTTCCCCACGGACCGGGAGTATGAGGCAGGCCTTCTGGGCTTTTCCGGCGTAACGGAAAACTCCATGGACTCTGTGGCGGACCGGGACTTCTGCGTGGAGCTCTCCGCCGCCCTGAGCCTTATTATGACCCACCTGAGCCGCTTTTCCGAGGAGATAATCCTCTGGAGCACCAAGGAGTTCGGCTTCGTCACCGTCTCCACGGCCTACTCCACC
>JAFPTE010000125.1 GCA_017400415.1 Oscillospiraceae bacterium | reverse complement strand
TCGATCATGACGGGGTTGGCCAGCAGGTCGAAGATGATGCCCTCCTCCTTGGCGTGGTGGACCTCCTCCTTACGGGCAGGAAGCTCAGCCTCGCCTCTGCGGTAGACGATATGGACCTCAGCGCCCATGCGCTTTGCACTGCGGGCAGCATCCATGGCCACGTTGCCGCCGCCGAAGACAACAACCTTCTTGCCCTTGTAGATGGGGGTGGGGTTGTTCTCCAGGTAGGCCTTCATAAGGTTGATTCTGGTCAGATACTCGTTAGCGGAGAAGACGCCCACAAGGCTCTCGCCGGGGATCTTCATGAACTGAGGCAGGCCGGCGCCGGAGCCGATAAACACGGCCTGGAAGCCGTCCTCAAACAGCTCGTCGATGGTGATGGTCTTGCCGATAACAACGTTCAGCTCGATCTTGACGCCCATCTTCTGGAGGTTGGAGACCTCCTTCTGAACGATGGACTTGGGAAGACGGAACTCGGGGATGCCATAGCTCAGAACGCCGCCGGCCACATGGAAGGCCTCGAAAACGGTGACGTCATAGCCCTTCTTGGCAAGCTCGCCGGCGCAGGTCAGGCCCGCAGGGCCGGAGCCGATAACGGCAACTCTCTTGCCGTTGGACTCGGGAACGTCAGTGTTGGCAACGCCGTTCTTAAGGGCCCAGTCGGCCACGTAGCGCTCCAGACGGCCGATGCCCACAGGCTCACCCTTCTTGCCGCGGATGCATCTGCCCTCGCACTGATTCTCCTGGGGGCAGACACGGCCGCAGACTGCGGGCAGAGCGTTGGCGGTGGAAATAATGTTGTAAGCGGCCTTGATGTCGCCCTTCTGAACCTCCTGAATAAAGGCGGGAATGGGAACGCTCACAGGGCAGCCTTCCATGCAGAAGGGCTTCTTGCAGTTAAGGCAGCGGGTGGCCTCTTCACGGGCCTCCTCATCGGTGTAGCCCAGGTTGACCTCCAGGAAGTTCTTGTTGCGGACGTCAGGCTCCTGCTCACGGATGGGAGTCTTGGTAAGTGACATGTTAGGCATTCTGCATTCCCTCCAGTCTGCACTGATGCTCTCTGCGGCGGTTGATCTCAAACTCTTTATAGGTCGCAGCTCTGGCCATGGTCTCATCAAAGTCAACAAGGTGACCGTCAAAGTCCGGGCCGTCAACGCAGGCAAACTTCACCTGGCCGCCCACGGTGACACGGCAGCAGCCGCACATGCCGGTGCCGTCGATCATAATGGGGTTCATGGAGACCATGGTGGGGATATTGTACTCCTTGGTCAGCTTGCAGACGAACTTCATCATGATCAGGGGGCCCACTGCAAATACCATATCGTACTTCACGCCGGAGTCGATGAGCTCCTTCAGCTGGGCGGTGACCATGCCGTTGAAGCCATAGGAGCCGTCGTCGGTGCAGATGTAAAGGTTATGGCAGGCAGCTTTCATCTCGTCCTCAAGAATGACGATATTCTTGGAGCGGAAGCCGCCGATCAGATCCACATCGCAGCCGGCATCGTGCATGGCCTTAGCCACAGGCAGTGCGATTGCGCAGCCCAGACCGCCGCCGATGACTGCAACCTTGCCGCCCTCGGGAATCTCGGTGGGAACGCCGAGAGGACCGACGAAGTCCTGGAGGCAGTCACCCTCGTTCATTTCGCCGAGGGTCATGGTGCTGTCGCCGACCTTCTGAACGACAACGCTGACGCCGCCGTCCTCATGGCAGCTGGAGATGGTCAGGGGGATGCGCTCTCCCCTCTCATCAGTCCGGAGAATGATGAACTGGCCGGGCTTGGCCTTGCGGGCCACCAGCGGGGCGTAGACAGTTACACGCACAACATCCGGAGTCAAATCCTCTTTCCTCATGATCTCATACTTGTTGGGCATTTGACTTTCACCTTCTTGTTTGTAGTTTTTTTAACAATTGCGGATAAGATTTTGACCGAAATCACCTTGCTTTCGCAGGGAAATTCCGGTCAAGGTCAGGTGTTTCTAATTAATAGTATCTCTTGTTCTTGTTCTTCCGGGCCGCCTCGGACTTCTTGCGGCGCTTGACGCTGGGGCTCTGGTAAAATTCCTTCTTCCGGAGGTCTGCGAGGACGCCAGCCTTGGCGCAATTTCTCTTAAATCTCTTAAGAGCACTGTCCAGAGACTCGTTGTCCTTAACATGGACTTCGCTCATTCTTTTTCCCTCCCTCCGGCGTACAAACTGTGTTTAATCCCGGTATTTGGCCTTCCGACCAGCCGGGTCCTCAACAACAGGTAGTATTATAATTTCAATCCGACAAAATGTCAACTAAAATTTCGCTTGTTAAAGAAATTTTATTTTAGTCGTGTCACTTTGCGGGCTTGACGATGAAGTTTACCAGCTTATTCTTCACAACGATGGTCTTGACGACATCCATACCGTCCATGGCCTTTTTGACCTTCTCATTCTCGGCGGCGATGGACTTCACCACCTCGTCTGCTGCATCGACGGGAATAATCACGGTGCCCCGGAGCTTTCCGTTCACCTGAACGGCGATTTCTTTCTCGGAGTCCGTGAGCTTATTTTCATCAAATGCAGGCCAGGGCTGGGTGCAGGCATAGCCGGCGAAGCCCTGCTTCTCCCACAGCTCCTCGGCTATATGAGGAGCAAAGGGGCTCAGAAGGGTCAGAAGGGCCTTTATATCCCCTCTGGATGGCTTTTTCTCCGAGAAGGTGTTCACCATTGCCATGAGGCTCGCAATGGCGGTATTGAACTTCATCTCGTCGATATCCTCGGTGACCTTTTTAATCGTACGGTTCACCAGGACCTCATTCTCGTGAGAAAGAGTATCCTTCCCGGGGATGGGAGCATCGGCCATGTTCCAGACTCTGTCCAGAAAACGCTTGCAGCCCTTGACGGCCTCGTCGGACCAGGTGGCGGTCTTTTCAAAGTCGCCGATGAACATGATATAAAGGCGCATGGTGTCGGCGCCGTAGGCCTTGACCACGTCGTCCGGGTTTACAACGTTGCCCAGGGATTTGCTCATCTTGACGCTGGGGCGCAGGGCGTCGGCGCCGTACTTGCGGATAAGCTCCTGCTTTTCCTCCTCGGTCTCCGCAAAGCCCACATAGTGGGGATTCTTGCCCAGAATCATGCCGTGGCTGGTGCGCTTGGCATAGGGCTCTTTGGTATGAACCACTCCGATGTCATAGAGGAACTTGTGCCAGAACCGGGAATAGAGCAGGTGCAGCGTGGTGTGCTCCATGCCGCCGTTGTACCAGTCCACGGGGCCCCAATACTCCTCTGCCTCGCGGGAGACGGGAGCCGCGTCGTTGTGGGCATCCATATAGCGCAGATAGTACCAGCTGGAGCCGGCCCACTGGGGCATGGTGTCCGTCTCACGCTTGGCC